>CAOMHR010000044.1 GCA_948482865.1 Christensenellaceae bacterium | reverse complement strand
CAGCCCGTCAAGCCAGACCTGATCGGGATAAATTTTCTTGTGCCAGAAATTGCCGATTTCCGTTCTGGGCTGGGTTTTAAGCTGCGAGTACAAAAGGTCTATCGCCTTTCTGTACTTGGGCTTACCCGTCTCGCGGTATAAATCGAACAGCACCCTGCCTTCGTTTATATTGTCAACGTTGTAGGTGTCCAACTCGTAACCGCGGATTGTACCGTCTTCGAAAACATAGTAGTCCACAAAACTGTCAATGAAGTCTAAATACTTTTTCTTGCCCGTCAGAAGATAGGTTGTGTAAAGCGACGTCATCATACAGCCGTCTATGTAGTTCCAGCCGGCGGGTTTGCCGTGCTTGATATTTTCGATATTCCATATCGGTCTGTCAGGCGTGGAATCGTCTATAAGACGGTCAATGTATTTGTCAATGAGAGTGTAATCCATATTTTCCCCTTTTTGCTTATTTTTTAATTAAAGGGCGGTGACCTGTACGGTTATCGCGCCCCTTAAACTTATTCGCCTATAACCTGACCCAGGTGTTTTTTTATAATTTTTTCACCGTCAACGCCGCTGAAAGTAACGTTGTTGAGCACTAATTTTTCAACGTTGTCAACGTACAGTCCAGCCTTGCAGTATGCGCGTATGCCCTGAAGCATTGCGGGGGTGTGCGGCTTTGCGTCTTTTTTGAACGAGAATGAAACGTTTTCGATAACCACTTCTTTTATGGGCTGCTCTGTAAGTCCGTCAAAATAGCCCGCCATACACTCGCAGTCTTCACACACAATATCCTTGAAAACAAATTTGCCGAGATAGGGCGTGCGGTCGTCCACTATCATATTTTTGCTGCGCATCCACACGTATTCGATATTTCCGTCCGGGTCGCAGTTGTAATACATATTTATAACCAGCGGCGTTATAACGTTCTCCATTTTTATGTTTTCAAACACAACGCCGTCTATTATTGCGTCCTTGCCCCTGCCGCGTCTGCTCTTAATTCTCAGTCCCCTGTCGGTATGTCTGAAAAGGCACTGGCTCACGGTCAAATCGCGCACACCGCCGCTCATTTCGCTGCCGAGAACGATCGCGCCGTGTCCGTCCTGAAACAGGTTGTTGCGCAAAGTGTGGCGGTTTGCGGGGGTCTTATAAGTCCTGCCCATATACAGCTTGCCCGACTTGATTGCGCAGCAGTCGTCGCCCACGCTGAACTTACAGCCAACAATGTCTACCTTGTCGCAGCTTTCGGGGTCGAGTCCGTCGGTGTTGGGCGCGGTATAGGGGTTTTCTATTTTCAAATCATAAAAGCCGATATTCTTAGAAAAGAAGGGGTGAACGTTCCAGCTTGCCGAATTTTTACAGGTGACGCCGTGCATACGCACGTTCCCGCACTTGTTTAAAAACACCAGTCGCGGACGCGCAACCGCCCTGCCCTTCGGTCTGTCCCACCAGGTGGATTTGTCGGCGTTGCCGTTAATTGTTCCTTCGCCCACTATCATTATGTTCTTGCATTTATAGCCGTGGATAAGCGACATATGGCAATCGAAAGGTTCGCCTTCCCAGCTTGCAAGCACTTCTTCCTTTTTGGAATAGGGGTTTCTTGCGGGAATATAGGGATAACTTGTTTCGCGCGGGTCGCCCAATATAACAGCGCCCTTTTTCAGCTCTATTGTGATACCGCTTTTAAGACTGAGCGGGCGGACAAGATAAATTCCTTCCGTGAACAGCACCCTGCCGCCTTCGGGACAGCAGTCTATGGCTTTTTGCACGTAGTAAGTGTCGTCGGTAACGCCGTCGCCGGCCGCGCCGAGCGCTTTTACGTCGATAACGCCCGTTTCGGCAAGGGTTCTGAATTTCAGAGTACTGCCTGCAATTTCAACCGTGTATTCGCTATCGGGTTCAAGATTAAACAGAGAAAATACGTTTGTTTCAAACTCGCCCGCAAATTTACCGTCCAGAAGCACTTTGTAGCTTTCGGAGCTGTAATAGGGGGAAGTGTTTTTCAGCTCGAAACAAGCGGTGGTTGATGAAGCAAACAGTTTTTTAAACATTTAAAGTACCTTCTTTTTTTGTGTTTTTACGCTTTTTGATTAGTATGACTATTCCGTCTTTAATACCGATGAAAATCATATCAATTATAACGGTAAACACACCAAAAAGCAAGGGTTCTACCCCCACTTTTATTTCATTGGACGTACCCGAAATCAAATTTATAAGTTCGTTTAAACCGAAGTAACAGTAATTCACGCAGAATACAATTAAAATGTAGTAAATTACGTTTGTGAAAAAAGTCCAGAACGCCTTGAACGGGAACGGGAACATCATATACGCGTTGTACTCTTTTCTGTCAGACTCCATATATCTGAACAACGGGTTTACAAGGACGTCCACGACCAAGCCCAACACCGCGCCCAGAAGCACGAGTTTGTCCAGTTCGTTTATGCGCAGTCCGAACATAACGAAATAGCACACGCAGCCCGAAAACCAGAACTTTATGAACAGCGCCTTTACCCAAGCGGGTATTCTTGAAAATTTGTCCACTTTGTAGGGGTCAAACTCTTTTTGCCTGTTTCTTTCGCTGTCGTCGCCCGTAATTTCGGCAACATTATAGGAAATATTTCCGCCGCTCTCCTGCGGGGTTTCTTCCTTTAACGCCGCGACCAGTTCGTCAATTTTGTCAAGTTTCAGGTCATAGTAATTTTCTATGGTGGTTTCCTGAAACTTTTTCTTCTTTTTTGCCATTGTTTACCTTTTAAAATTTAGCCGACAAAACACTTTTTGCCGGCTAAATTACTTTTATTTTTATCGGATTAATTAATCGTCCTGGGTTTCGATAACTTCTTTGAGTTCGGTAGATTCGATGACCTTTTTGGTATTAATCTTATTGAGAAGTTTACCGTACAAAGGATAAGTCGCCGTAAGTATCGCGCCCAGCCCGACCAGCGCTATATGCGCCAAAGCCGAATTGAGTGCGGGAACCATATAGCTTTGCACGTCGGCTTTAATTGCGGGGTCCCAATTGGGATTGGCAAGGTCGTTGTTGTAAGCGTTTCCCGCGCGGACGTAGAACAGAACGTCAAACGTTATCATTGCCGCGACAAACAGGAAGAACAGTATAAGCATTACTATTCTGGGCTTTTTCGAACGTTTGGGGAACGAGTTCATAAAAAGCAACAGGGAGAGAATGCAGAACAGAGTATTTACGAAAACACTGAGACCCAGCCAGTCTACAATCCTGTATTTGAGTACTGACTGCGAATAATCTCCCAGCGAGCAAAGATAAAGCACCGTTGCCACTATCAAAACAAAAAACGCTATGTTCATAGGTCTGTGTTTGAGTTTAACGGTAAATTTTCTGAACCATTCCTTGATTGCCGCGCCCGCCTTTGCTGCTTTGGAAGGCTTGGGTTGAATCTCTTCGGAAGGCTGAACTTCGGCAGCTTCCACCACCTTTTCCATTTCTTCCATCTTATCCCTCCTTAATTATTGCCTTGCCAGGCATATCGCCTTCGGGCATTTCAAAGAAGTGCATCATATTAGCGTCGAAACCTATATTGATATCGTCGCCGTTTTTGTAATTGCACCACTCGGCAAATTTGCAGACAACGTTTTTCACGCCGCCGACTTTGCCGTGTACAAGGGTGTTCATACCCAGGTTCTCGTTGTTGGTAACGTTTAATTTTACAGAGCCGTCGCGGGTGACGTTTTCGGGACGCACGCCCAAAATTACTTCTTTTCCTTCGTAGTCTTTAAGCTGTCTTATCTGCTTTTCGCTTAAAGGATATTCAAAAAGGTCACTCTTGAAATATCCGCCCTGAATTTTGCCTTCGAACATATTCATAGGGGGAAGACCTATAAAGGTTGCGACGAAAGTGTTTGCGGGTCTTTCGTACAGGTCTATAGGTTTACCTATCTGCTGGACGTGTCCCATTGACATACAAACTATTCTGTCCGCAAGGGTCAGAGCTTCTGTCTGGTCATGGGTTACGTACATAATAGTCGCATTCAGTTTTTTATGTAACAGTATGAGTTCTCTTCTCATCGAACCCCTGAGTTTTGCATCAAGGTTTGAAAGGGGTTCGTCAAAAAGGAATACTTTGGGGTTACGGACAATTGCGCGCCCCATTGCAACACGCTGGCGCTGACCGCCGGAAAGCTGCTTGGGCTTTTTGTTGAGCTGGCTCTTCAAGTCGAGAATTTCTGCCGCAGCCATAACCTTTCTGTGAATTATCTCTTTATTCTCTTTGCGGAGAGTGAGAGAAAACGCCATATTTTCGTATATAGTCATATGACCGTACAGCGCGTAGTTCTGGAAAACCATAGCTATATCTCTGTCCTTAGGGGGCAGACGCGTACAGTCCTTTCCGTCTATGATAAGGTTGCCGTTCGTTATATCTTCAAGTCCCGCAACCATTCTCAGAGTAGTTGACTTGCCGCAGCCAGAAGGCCCTACAAGAACGATAAATTCGCCGTCCTTGATATCAAGATTGAAGTCGAAAACCGCCTGAACCTTGTTATCGTATACTTTATCTAAATGTTGAATGTTTACCTCGGGCATTATTAGTCAACCTCCCCAAAATCCAATTCTACGCTTGAATCTACTTTGAGTGCGTTATCCGCGTCCTCGGCATCCATATCCTTTAAGGTCTGTTCAACCGAAATTTCGCCTGCGTTGATTTTCTTCTGGAATTTTTGCAACCGTGCCGCGTATATCCAGCCAAGCACCGCCGAAGTTATAATACATGCGGACGACGCGCAAAGCCAGACAACCATTATCGTGAAGAACAGCGCGCTGGTCTGGGGATAAATTCCGAAGTAACCTATATCTTTTAAAGTGTCTGCCTGCAAACCCCTTAAAGGATAGTAGAATATTCTTAAAATCTGGAATGCGGCGATAATTAAAAGCACTATGCTGAATTTCTTGTTGTAACCTTTAACGCCTTCAGACGAAAGGAATACAAGCAGTAACAGCACGAGAGTTAAAACTACCGATACACCCAAAGTTATTGTTCTCATTTTTGCATCGGGTATGGCGTATAACAGACAGAAATAAAGGCAATTAAAAGCAATACCCAGTATTGCGAATATCTGCGCAAGTTTATTTCTCTTGTAGCGGAGAATATCGTCTGCTATGATTTGCTGGTTAGGCGTAAGCTGTTTCATATTACACCGCCTCCTCTGCCGTCTCACTGTTAACCGGCGCAGCCGCAAGCAATTTCTTTTCACCTTTCATAAGGATAATTTTCCAGACAAGGTTGAAAAGCATAAGGCATGCGCTTAAAGCCGAAATGCCAACCACGACATAACCTAAAATAAAGTTAATAGTCGAATATTTAAATCCTTCGGTGCCAAGGAATTTGGCAGCCGCTAAATCTTTGTCGATTACGATAAACAACGAATAAGTGTCCATTACTATCCAGGCGAGTACGGCTGCAAAAGCGAGCGCGTACGCTATCGTAAGCCCGATTGATATGTAATTGGTAATATAATATTTACGGCGTTTTGTCGTAGCCATTACATAATTGAGTACAACGACAAGAATAAACGCCACCGCGAGCCATATTAAAATATCGTTATATCTTTGCGACGCTTCAAACAATGCTTTGGCGCCTTCTACCTTCTCTTTATCATTTACCTGGTCATACAGCGTACCGTACTGATATACTGTGCCGCCGCAGAACGAAAGAGCGTAGACAAAACTTAAAGCCGCAACAATAAGTATTGCGAGTATTAAGTATTTCTGAAATCTCATTTGAGTCTTCATTTCACGTTCCCCAAATTTTTTTGCCTTGCGCCCGCCCGAAAGCGGGCGCAGACAAAACTTTAATTATTTGAATTTTACTGTACTGAAATTTTATTAACCCTTAACCGTGTTGAGATATTTAACCATATCCGCAGCCGTATCGGGAAGTTTATCGTTGTTGTTCATAGTTCTGATAAGGTGCTGCGAACCGAGACCGTAAGCCATAACGTCGTTAAGAAGGTTAGGTGTACTACCGTCAACTTTGAAAAGCGAAATAGCCTGCGAGTTGAGAGCGGTAATTATAGTATAAGGCGCAACCGTTATAACGTTGTTTACCGCAGTTTCGTAAGGAAGAAGGGTGGGTGTAAGCATATACCACCAGTTGTTGTTTGCTTCGGCTTCTGCGGGAGAAATCTGCAACGTATGTTTGATGGTTCCGTTTACAAGCGCGATATTGACAATGTCCGCGCCTACGATACCTGATTTTGAAGTGCACTGATATTCAAATCCCTGATCCTTATTACCAAGGTTCAACGCCGAACCGATAAAGTAACGGGCATAGTTTGTAAACGAATGATTACCAATGGATGAAGTTTCAAACATCGTGAGCGAGCTCTTCGTCATAGCGGGGATTTGCCTGCCTTTATAAAGCTTACCTGTATAGAGCGCGTTATTGTAGACAAAGTATTCGGCTTCATACTCTTCGGTAGCATAATACTGAACGTCGTCGTGCGAACCGATAACATTCTTTGCTTTAAGCGCAAGAAGAGTTTCGTTTGTAAGCGAGCCGTCCGCATTTGTTGCAAGGGTTACGCCTTCGACCGCACCTGTTACGGGAGTACCGTACCAGAAACCGCCGCCTGCCGCCTTAGTTGCTGTTTTAGATCCGTCGTCATCGCCGTTAACAGACTGTGGACCATAGGTCATAAGAATCTGTCCGTCGTTGGAGAAGAAGTAATCGACAAGCGCAAGCGAAGCCGAAAGTTTATCGGGATTGTTTTTAACCGCTTCGTAAGAAATACACCAACCGGTGTTCTTTACGCCACGCCAGCTTTCAGTAAATCTCATATACTTATCTGCGGTTCCGTTTCCGTTATCGTCCCATTTGGATACGGGAGTGAGAACGGGAGCAAAGTTGTAAACGGTTGAGTCAAGATTGCCGTTCTGTGCTTTAAAACCGCCGTTTGAAGTCTGAGTCTGAACGTAGTCGTGCATTGAAAGAGTCTGCACGCCGGTGTTGCCAGATTCGTTAGTCGAGTTCCAACCGCCTTTACCGATATTATCGGTTGTCATTGCGTTAAAAAGACCTTCCTTGGCAAGTTTATTCATCTTGTCAAGTGCTTCCCACATATTTTCGTCAAGACGCGAGTCTGAAATTTTACCTTTGTTATTTACATATGCGTATGTGGGGGAATATCTCGATTCAAGTCCGCGCACGCCGTACAGCTCGCCCGCCATAGCGTAAGTGTCGCTATATCTGTTCGCCTTGTATTCACGACCGGAAAGCAAGTAAAGGTTTGCTTCGGATTTGACAAGAGACTCGCCGCTCACTGCAAGTAATTTACCGCAGGTTGTATAGCATCTGCCGAGAGCCGTGTAAAGGTCAACGTCCCATGCAGCGTAAGCGCTGTTGAATACGTCTGACAGTTTAGTATAGAACGCTCCGCCGTCTTCTTTCTGGTAAGCGACTTTAATATATTCTCTCAAAATTTTAAGAAGATCCGCGCCCTTTACGTTACCCTGCTTTTCATTGATGGCAAAGTTCTGCAAATCGATAATGTTGCCGCTGGTACCGGTATAAGCCTTGCCTGCCGCCGCGCTGATTGCCGCGCCCAAAGGTTTGGTTGCGTCCTGCGCCGCAACCAGAGCCGCGTCGTAGTTTATAACGACTTTAGTTGTCGCACCCGTACCAGACGCTGTAGCCGCAACGTTCAGGTCGTTGCCCCAGTCGGGGGTCTTGCTGCTATCCAATGCCGAGGGATTTGTGGTTTCGACTTCCCATTTGCCGGTCTGCCCCATGAAAGATTCAACCGAAGTGGAAGTTCCTACAATACCCTTGTCTGCATTCTTAGAATCGGCGTTCTTTGCGTCAGCCTGAGCCTTGAAAGTAATTGTATCCGCTCCGTCCAAAGTTGCGGAATCGAGAAGAATTTCAACCAGATTCTTTTCAAGAAGGACGTATTTTTCGATATCGTCGTTACCGTCGAAATAAGGAAGCATATACATTGAACCGTATTCGTCCGCAGTCAGCGAAAGACGCGCAATAGGGTTCGCTTCAAGGAACGCCTTATAATTGGGCATGTAATCAAGATAATCTGTAATATTCAAAAGGTTGCCCGCCGCGCCCTGATTGTTGATATCCGTAGCGGATGCCGTGAATAACTGATGAGTTGCAAGCCCATCTGCCTGATTGGTAATATCGGACATTTGACTTGCAGATTTACCGCCCTTGTAGGCGTCATTAATTTCAACATTTAAAGTTCTTGCCAAGGCTATCCACGCCGGTTTCAGTGTTTTGCTAGAATACTGTTCGCCGTACAACTCAACCGTAGAATCCGAATCCTGATAACCACCCAAATAACCTATCAAAGCAGAAATAGCTTCATTCTCCGTAGGAAACTTTATACCGGTTTTAGCACTATCATAACCTATTGCTGTCTTAAGCACGGTATTAGCGGCATAATCAAGTTTTCCGTCTTTAAGTTTGGGAGTAAGTTTGGTCTGTCCCGACGATGAAGTTTCACTGCCGTAACCGTTCAACGAAGTTTCCCATGCATCGTTCATAAAATTCTCAAATTTGGTCATCAAATTTGCTTTGTTTTCACCGTTGTTGTTAGGGCCGCAAGCCGAAAGCGACGCGACCATAGTTCCCGCCATTACAACGGATACAACGGCTGTTGCAATTTTTTTGGTTTTGTTCATTTTTCTCTCCTTATTAATTTATTTAAACCGGGGATTTATACCCGATAAAAATCAGTTTGATTACTCTTTTACGCCGCCCATATTTACGCCCTTTGCAAAATACTTTTGTATAAAGGGATAAATTACGAGAATAGGAATCATTGCAAGCACAACCATTGCGTAAACCATTGAAGTAGCCTGACCTATATCATAGTCCGCGGTATCCGAATTATATTGTAGCGTCAGGTTGGTGTTTTTGTCTATGAAGTCGCGCATGTACACCTGTACGGGCCAGGAATACTGCTGCTCGGTGCTAAGCACTTTGTACGCCCAGAAGTAACCGTTCCAACGCGAAATTCCGAAGAACAGCGCAACCGTTGCAATGGTTGCCTTGCTCATAGGAATATAAACTTTCAAAAGAATCTGTAATTCGGTGGCGCCGTCTATTCTTGCCGCTTCTTCTATTTCCGAAGGAACTCCTTCGAACGAGTTTCTCAAAAGTATTATGTTGGTAGCGTTCATACCCATTGCAAGGACGATAAGCCATTTAAGGTCTATGTCGTACATAGAGCTTCCGCCCACTATGGATGCCATAATCGAGCCGGTCTGCTGATAATTGAGATACTGCGGAATGACGCCAGCAGAAAACCACATTGTGAATACAAGGAAGAAGTTGAAACCGTGTCTGCCCATAAGTCTCTTTTTTGAAAGAGCGTACGCGCCGAGAATTGAATATACCAGACACCAGATAGTACCTACAAAGGTTACAAATAATGTGTTGGAATAATTTATCCAGAACTGGTTATCCATAAATACCAGTTTGAACGATTCTATCTGGAATCCGACGGGCCACAGAATAACTTTACCTTTTTCAACCGCGTCCCACGTACTGAAGGTGGACCCCAACGCGTATAAAAGCGGATATACGCAAAGTATTGAAAATATTATTAAGAGAACGTAAGCGATTATTTTAAAGATAAGCTCGCTGATTTCCATCTTTCTTTTCATTTTTTTTCTGCCCCCTTAGTACAACGAAACGTCCGACGCTTTTCTTGCTATCGTGTTTGAACCTATTACCAGAATCATACCTATAAGGTTGTTGGTCATTTCACCGGCGATACCGTATGCTCGCGAAGTGTACGAGCCGCCTATGCGGTTAGACCAGGTTGAAACGACTTCCGCAACCTGATAGTTGTCAAGCGAGTCGTCGGGACAGAGCAGATACAGCTTTTCATATCCTACGGAAAGGAGTCCGCCTATCTTCATAATAAGCATTATTACTACCGTGGACAAAATGCTGGGGATAACCACGTAGCGCATCTGCGCCATCTTGCCCGCGCCGTCTATCTGCGCCGCCTCGTAAGACGTAGGCGACACCGCGATTACCGCGGCGAAGAACACAATCGAGTCATAGCCGGCGTGTTCCCATATGTCCGTAATTATGTAAATAGAACGGAAATATTCAAGCGAGTAAACAAGACCATTTTTGTTTACAGCATCATGCAAATGCGACGAGCTAGAAATCTTATCCAATAGTTTTGAAAGTATGCCCGGGCTGGTGCTTGCAGTATCACTTGCAAAGAGCGCAAGCGTGAGCGACGTAACTATAACGGTTGAAATGAATTTGGGCAGGTACACGCATACCTGCATAATCGATCTCGCAACGTTGGAACGTACTTCGTTAAAGAAAAGCGCCAGAATAATGGGAAGCGGGAAACCGAACAAAAGTCCGTAAAACGCTATGACGAACGTATTCCTGAACGCCATCCAGAAAGTCGTAGCTTCCGCGCCGACAAAGATTACCTTGAAGTTGTTGAAGCCAACCCAGGGTCTGTCTGCCACATCCTGAAAGTTACCGAATCTGAAAGCCGCCAAAAGTTCGGTCATGGGCAGGTACTTCCAAAGCAGGTACACCAAAATCATGGGTACGAGCATCAGGTACAGGCGCCAGTCCTTCAAAATGGTAAAACCCGTGTTTTTCCATCTGTTCCGCTCTGTCTGATCCCTTACCTGCTGTTCGGGCGACATACTGTACGTACCCGTCGCCTCGTC
>CAOMHR010000043.1 GCA_948482865.1 Christensenellaceae bacterium | reverse complement strand
AGAGCACTTGACTTTTAATCAAGGTGTCCCGGGTTCGAATCCCGGATGGACCACCACTAAAACAAAACGCCGCAAACGCGGTTTAATATCTTTGCAGCTTTAGCTCAGTTGGTAGAGCAACTGACTCTTAATCAGTGGGCCCAGGGTTCGAGTCCCTGAAGGTGCACCAAACACGACCTTATCCGAATACTGTCGGATAAGGTTATTTTATTAATAAAACGGAGCATTAAGCTCCGTTTTATTTTTTGTTTGATAGTTAAAAACTTCTAATCATTTACTTCATCAAAAATAGGATTATCAAAAAATTCTTTTAATTTTATCCCGAAAGTATCAGCCAGTTGATAAATCGTATCAATTTTAACCGTTTTAACTCTTGTTAAATCAGGGTGTATAATTTTCCATACAGTTGAACGCGGAACACCCGCTCGCTTTGCTAATTCATATATTGTAATTTTATTTTCGTTAATTAGATTATCTAACCTAATCCCTATTGCTTCAATTAGCTTCATAATTATCTCCAAGCGTTTCCAACAGTAAACACCTACTATAAGTTTAAAGAATAAGAACAAAATTGTAGTTTCCAGCGGGAAACATTTGACTAAAAATAGTTTACTGTTGTAAACTATTTTTAGTTTTAACATTTCAAGATTAATTATGAAAAAATATTGTTGTTTCACAGGACACCGCCCGAAAGGCTTTCCGTTTAAATACGGAATAGATAAAAAAAAGCATAAAGCATATTTAAATACGCTTAGAGAAAAAATAAAGTTTGTAATTACCTTTTACGGTATCACAAACTTTATTTCCGGTATGGCATTAGGCGCAGATTTGGATTTTGCGGAATTAGTTTTAAAACTGCGCAAACATTACCCTGTTTCGTTAGAGTGCGCTATCCCCTGCCCTAACCAAACTTTAATATGGAACAACACGGACAAATTGCGTTATGAAAGCATTTTGAAACGCGCAAACGAAATATACCTTGTTTCAGAGCAGTACACGCCCGAATGTATGTTAAAACGCAACCGCCATATGGTAGATAAAAGCGATATTGTAATAGCGGTTTTTAACGGCATTGAAAAGGGCGGAACCTGGTACACCGTTAACTACGCTAAAAAAACAAATAAAATTATCGAAGTTATAAACCTATATAATGGTGATAAATGAAAAGAAAAAAATTGACTATTATATTAGTCGGAATTTCCATTTATATTGCGTTAACCTTAGTGGAAATTTACTACCTATATGCGCTGCAAGGGGATAACATATCAAATTATTTTAACGAGTTTTGGACTTGGTACAAAACTTTGTTTATTTGATTGAGATATATAACAACGTACAAGCAATTGAAGTTAAAAAAATCAGCCGTAACTTACTTGAATTGACGAATAAATCCGACTGACTTTTTACAACTTGTAAAGTTATGACTTTTTTGCGATACAAGTAAATTTTTGCACAAACTCGGTTTTTGCGTTTGTATAGGCGTCCCTGTTATGCTCGTACTGCTTCCAAAGACGCAGTTTTAACTCTTCATACTCTTTGGCGGCGGCAGGATTTGCGTTTAAATAATCCCTGAAAAATATCTCGTCCGTGTCGCCCGTAAGCCTTATATGATAATGAAAAACTTTTTCGTCAAAACCTTTTTCGGTGTAACCCCTGTTAAGAGAAATACGGTTATCGCTTTCGGACATAAGTATGCAGCCGTTATTCTGCAAAATTTCAGCCGCCTTTTTTAATTCGGCGGCGGACCTTACCACAACAAGAATATCTATTATGGGCTTCGCCATTATGCCCTTTATTGCCGTGCTTCCTATATGGTGAAACTCCGTCTGCGGCGGCAGCAAGCGTTTAAGCCTGTTCTCTTCCGCCGAGTACCAATCCGCCCAGCAAGGCTTATGCGCGGTCAAAAATATGGGAAACAGCTGCCAAAGCTCTTCAAGCGACATTTCCGAAAGGCTTTTACCCACTACTGTGCTCTCCTTAAATTTTTATTGCGCTTTTCGATTTCCGCTCCGCATTCGTATTTGCTATCGGAAAGTATAATCTCACCGTAACCGTCGGCAACGATTTTACCGCTTTTGGGGTTTTTAACCGAAAGCACGGCTCCCTTTATGTCCGCGTCCACGTCGCTGTACTCAAACGACAAATCGCAGTTTTCCATTGTGCAGTCAATAAGTTTAAGATTTTTGCAATAGCACAGCGGCTGGGTTCCCCTGATACGGCAACGCACAAGCGTAAGCCCGTCCGAATACCAGCCCAGGTATTCCCCGTCAAGCACGCTGTCCGTAACGGTGACGTTTTCCGCGTGCCAGAACGCGTCTTTGGTTTTAAAAACCGAATTTACAATTTTAAAATTTTTTGTGTACTGAAACGAATACTTGCCAGAAAATTCCAGCCCGTCTATATCAGCGTCCGCGCTTTCGAAAAAGGCGTATTCAGAAACAATTTTCACGCCGCGTATTTTAATATCACGGCACCGCCAACCGAATTCGGGCGAATTTGCAACCGCCCCTTTAAGGGTTACTCCGTTGCACTCGCGCAAAGCCTTTATTCCGTTCATACGGCAATTTTCAATATAAACGCCGTTATCGTACCACAGCGCCGCGCGGCAATTTTCTGTCATTTCGCAATTTATAACTGAAATGCCGTCAACGTGCCACATAGGGTAGCGCAGGTCCATATAACAGTTTTTTACGGTTATATGGCGGCACTCTTTCAGAAAAGATTCGCCGTCTTCTTCGCCTGCAAAACGGCAGTTTTCAACGACGGTATCCTTAATGTTGTACAGTGCGCGTTCTTCCTGATAAGTTTTTCCTTCTATGTAATTCATTAAACTTTTTCCTTAGACAACCGATTTGCCCATTTCAAAGGCTTCGGCAGGGAATGCAGTACCGTTTATTTCACCCTTTTCGGTCACGCCCACCCCGCGGACAACGCCTTTTAATTCCACCCCTTCGAAGCAGTCAATCCAGCCCTGAATGTCTTTCACGCAACCGTCCATTGCCGCAACGTCGTTTTCCGCCGCCGTTGCAAGAAGATACGCTTGCCTGAACTTGTTTTTACGCGGATACAGCGGATTGAGCCTGTCCAGAAACGTTTTAAGCTGACCGCATACGGCGTAATAATAAACGGGCGTTGCAAACGCGACAACGTCGGCGTTCTGAATCGTTTCGTAAAGTCCGTTCATTCCGTCGGACAGAGCGCATTTGTCGTGCGAATGGCAATACATACAGCCCGTGCAGAATTTTAAATCAAGGTCGCGCACGGCGATAAATTCAACGTCGTTGCCCGCAACCCGCGCGCCTTCCGCAAACTTTTTGGCAAGAATTTCGGAATTGCCGTCCTTTCTCGGCGAACTTGTTACAACTATAACTTTTTTCATCTTACTACTCCTTAATTATTTTCTTTAAACGCTTTTTTAAAAAATTCACACATCCTATCAAAAGGGATAATATCCGTCCTGTCATACAAATCGGTATGAACTGCGTCCGGAATAATCAGCAGTTCTTTATTTTCGCCTTTCAAATTTTTAAATGCGTCCCTGCTGAAATAGCAAGAATGTGCCTTTTCACCGTGCATTATAAGCACCGCGCTCTTTATCTCATTGCTGTATGCAAGTATGGGCATATTGATAAACGAGAGCGCTGAAGTCTTGTTCCACCCGCCGTTTGAATTGAGCGAACGCTTATGATAGCCGCGGCTCGTTTTATAATAATCGAAATAGTCTTTTACAAAAAACGGCGCATCGTCAGGTAAAGGGTCGGCAACACCGCCGCCCAATTCATAACTGCCGTTTTTGTAGTCGGTTATACGCTGTGCGTTCAACACCTTTTTTGTTTCGTATCTCGCTTGTTCGCTGTCCGATTCGTCAAAGTAGCCCTTTGCGTTTACTCTCGTCATATCGTACATTGTTGAAGCAACGGTTGCCTTTATTCTCGTGTCGATTGCCGCCGCGTTGAGCGCCATGCCGCCCCAGCCGCAAATACCTATAATGCCAATTTTATCGGCGTCCACGTCGTCGCGGCAGGAAAGATAATCCACCGCCGCACAAAAATCTTCCGTATTTATATCGGGAGAAGCAACGTATTTCGGTTGTCCGCCGCTCTCGCCCGTAAAAGACGGGTCGAATGCAATCGTTAAAAATCCGCGTTCCGCCATAATTTGCGCATACAGTCCCGAGCACTGCTCTTTAACCGCGCCGAAAGGTCCGCAGACCGCAATCGCCGGTAGTTTTCCTTTCGCGTATTTAGGAACATACAAATCTGCCGCAAGCGTTATGCCGTAACGGTTGTGAAAGACAACTTTTTCGTGTTTTACATTTACGCTCTTCGGGAAAACTTTGTCCCATTCGTTTATTAAATTTAATTTTTCCATATAAAACAGCTCCTTATTTTTTACCTTATAAAGTTCGTCCGCGCAGTTCTTTCTGCTTGCGGTGCGGATATACCCGATTTTTTGCCCGCTTCAATACACTTTAATATCCACGCCATATTGCGGGCGAGATTTCTCATTGTCTGCATACCTTCCAAATCCTGCACGGTTTCTTCGGGCGAGTTACCGTGAACCATATTCCAATAGGTGGATGATATGACTGGCATTTGCATTACGGTCAGATGTTTGCTTATCGCATCAAGCGAAGCAGTTGTACCGCCTCTGCGCGCGGACGCAACAACGGCGGCAGGTTTTTGTGAAAAATACTTGCCTGCGGCATAGAAAAGCCTGTCCATAGCAGACAGTATGCGCCCCGACGGGTGGGCGTAATATACGGGCGTTCCGAATATAAAGCCGTCCGCAATCTTCGCTTTTTCTATCCATTCATTGACGGGGTCGCTACTAAATACGCATTTACCTTTTCCTGCGCACCCGCCGCAACCGATACAGTCCTGTACGGGTTTGTTCCCTATTTGCAAAATTTCCGTTTCAATATTTTCGTTATTCAGCGTCTTTGCAAGTTCCGAAAGGGCGGTAAAAGTACACCCGTTCTCTCTCGGACTTCCGTTAAAAAGTAATACCTTCATTTTTACACCTTGATAAATTTAATAATTCTTGCGGAAACACCCGCGTTTTCTGACCCTGCTTCTATATAGACGCGATTTTTTGATTTTTTCGCTGTCACTGTCTTTTCATAAAACTTTAAATATATTGTATTTCAAATTTTGAAATAAGTCAAATTAATAAAATTGCGGCTGCAAAATGCAGCCGCTTTACTTAAACTTCGGGTCAATTCTATTTCCGACTTATAGCGCCCTTTTCCAGCCCTATTTCGTTAAGTCTTATATCCAGCCCCGCCGAACCTGTCACATACGTTTCGCCGCGGTAAATTAAATTTGCCGTGCCTATTAAAACGTACGAATTTCCGTCGAACACAAACTTAACGTCTTTATTGCTTCCGGGCGGCACGGGTTCTTCGGTCAAATACCATACCAGATTTGCCACAACAGAATAAATTTCGTCCACAGTAGCCTTGTCGTCTATCGTAAAACTTCCCGTGTATTCGTCAGCCATTGTCACTTCTATATACAACGGTTCGCCGTTAAACTGCCCGTAAACTTCGCCCAGCTTAAAAGATTTCATCGGGCTATCTTTTTGGCAGGCGCACAACATTGAAACAATTCCCGCAACGCACAGCGCCATTGAAACAATAGCGTATTTAAAACCTTTTTTCATACATAACCCCCGCGCACATAATACCATATTTTACCTAATCCGTCAATACCCGAAAACCGCGCAAGCATTGCGCCTGCGCGGTTTTTACTACCTTAAAAAGTATTTAATTAATTTATCGTTGCGTTTTTTATACGGCTGGTAGCGCATAGGCAAATCAATCCAGTTCTTTTTATCCACTATGCTTTTGTAATGCGTAAACGTATCGAACCCCGCCTTGCCGTGATATGCGCCTGTTCCGCTCTCTTTAAATCCGCCGAAAGGCATATACGGAGTTGCAAGGTGAATAACAACGTCGTTCACGCAGCCGCCGCCGAAATCCAGCTTTGAAGTCAGCATTTTAATTCGCTTTCTGTCTGTGGAAAACACATACGCCGCAAGGGGCGTGTCGCAGCTTTCAACATAGTTCACGGCTTCGTCAACCGTATCGTATGTTATAACGGGCAAAACCGGTCCGAAAATTTCTTCCTGCATTACGGCGTCGTCAAAGCACGCGCCGTCCAAAACGGTAGGTTCTATTTTCAGTCCCGCGCCGTCGTAATTCCCGCCGCACGCTACCTTTTCACTGTCTATAAGCCCCAAAAGGCGGTTAAAATGTTTTTCGTTTATGATTTTGCCGTAATCGGGATTTTTAAGCGGCTGTTTGCCGAACTGTCTTTCAATCTGCTTTTTTATTTCAGAAACCAGTTCGCCATGAATTTTCGCGCTGCATAAAACGTAGTCTGGCGCGACGCAGGTCTGACCCGCATTCAAAAATTTACCCCATACAATGCGCTTTGCCGCAAGCGGTATATTTGCGGTTTCGTCCACTATGCAAGGGCTTTTCCCGCCCAGTTCCAGCGTTACTGGCGTAAGAGTTGCCGCGGCTTTTTCATACACCGTTTTGCCCACCCTTTTGCTGCCTGTGAAAAATATATAATCGAACCTTATTTCTAACAGTGCGGCATTGACCTGCGCGCCGCCGAAAAGCACGCAGACGTACTCTTCGGGGAAAACGTCCGAAATTACTTTTTTTACCGCTTCGCTTGTCGCGGGCGAGTATGCGCTGGTCTTTACAACTACCGTGTTCCCCGCCGCCACCGCCGCTATCAAAGGGTCCATTGCAAGCAAAAAGGGATAGTTCCACGGAGTAACCACAAGCACTGCGCCGTAGGGCGAAGGCAGGCGGTAACTCTTTGAAGCAAACTGCGCAAGCGGCGTTTTTACCTTTTGCGGCGAGGCGTATTTTACGGCGTGCTTTATCATATGCGTAAGCTCGCTTAAAACAAGCCCAGTCTCGCACATATAGCTTTCGCCCGCGCTCTTGCCAAGATCCTTTTTCAGTGCGGCGTGAATTTCTTCAAGATTGTCTTTGATTGCCTTATAAAGTTTTTTAAGGTACAGCAATCTCGTCTTAACGTTCAGCGTTTTGCCGCTTTTGAAAAATTCTTTCTGCCTTTTCACTGTTTCCGCAATTTCGGTTTGCATAACGTTCCTTTAAACTGCTGTGAGTTTGCCCGTCTTGAACGAGTATGTATACGTCGCGCCCGCTTTGTCGTAATTTTCGTTTGCCACCCAGCGCACCGTCTTTTCCGTAAGGTTGAACACCACGCTGTGTACGGTAACGCCACCGCCGCCGTTCCAGGTTCTCCTGCCCACGTCTTCGAGAATGTCCATAGCCGCGCTTTCGTCCGCAAGCCTGCCGTCTGCGTCGTGAAGTTTACCGTAGATATGCTGATATCTGTCCCAGCCCGCTTTATCTTCGTTGTTTTCGTAATATGTTTCGTGACCGTTTACTATAAAGTTTGTTATCCACTGATATTTGAAACCGTCCGCGTCTCTCAGTCCCGTGTACATATCGTCGTCGTTGTACAAAACTTTCAGAACGCGTTTGCTGCCGTCGTTGTCGTTTTTATCCGTGGCGTTCTCCGCGGGAAGCCACTCCAAAATCGCGCTCTTGCCCGTTGCGTCGGCAATCATATAGTGGAACGAAGATTTAGCCGAATCGTGCAGATTATAGCCCTGAATGAGTTCCACCGCTTCGTCAACCGTCGCGCAGTAGTCCAGAATCAGTCTCTGCATTGTGGTAGAAGTAAAGTTTGGTTTGCTGTCGTCGCGCTGGTCGGTCGCCACCGTTCCGCTGTCATTGTTCGAATAATCTTCACCCTGATAGGACATAAAAATCGCACAGCTCAGACCCTTTTCGTTCATACCGTCAAGGGGCGCATAGGGCGCGGCAAAGCAGGTAATTTTGTCCATAAGTCCAGATAAATCTTTTTCCGTATCAATGCCTATGTAGTTCATATCCACGGTTGAAAAAGATTTGTATCTGCCCTTGCCGGGGCTGTTGCATATGGTAATGCAGACGTTTGTCTTGTCAAAGTCGTAGTTGCGTGCAAACAGCACGTCGTTGTCGGGCGTAAGCGCTGTAAACGCCGAACAGTTCACGTCAGACTCGCCTATATCCACTTTCATAAGTCCCTTTGTTATGTTGCTTGTGATAAAATTTATAAGTTCGCTGTCGGACGAAGCGCCGCCGCGGTCCACAAATTTATCGAGATAAAATCCGCCCTTGACCCGCATACTGTAAACCGAACCTTCCTTGTTTTCGTCGTTGCGGGCTTGCAAATGAGTTATGCTCGAAACGGACGAAATAACGTCGCCCCAAAGACAACCCACCGTAATGCCCAGCACTGCCGCGATAACTATTATTACCGCAAGCGTAATGCTTACCGCCCTGAACCAGAGTTTGCTCCAAAGTTCTTTAAGTTTTGTCATTTTTTTACTCCTTGAAAAGTTTTTATATTATTTTGCAAAAAACGCAACCGCAACGCCGTTCGGTCCTATATGCGTCCCTATGGTACAACCCACGGGATATGCGGGTACGTTTTCGGTCTTGCCCTTCCACAGCACTTCGCTGTCGCGCAGGTATTTTTTAAGGCACTCGTCGCTGAGCCCCGAATAGCCCACCGCGTAAGGCATATCGAAATTTATGCCGCCGCATTTTTCGGTTAACTGCATTAAAAGGTTGTTGCTCTTTTTCGAACCCATTGCCTTACCCACGCACTTTACTTCGCCGCCCACGACCGAAACCACGGGCTTTATCGAAAGCAATTCGCCCGTAAACGCCGCCACGGACGAAATTCGCCCGCCCTTTTTTAAATATTTAAGGGTGTCCAGAACGGCGAGAAGCTGGATTTTGCCCTTTGCCGCGTTAAGTTCCTTTACTATCTCTTCCGCCGTAAGTTTGCCGCCGCCTATCAGCCTTAGCGCGTAATCGCACAAAATTCTTTCGCCTATGCACGCGTTGAGACTGTCCACGACAAATACTTTGCCGCCGAATTTTTTTGCCGCTTTGACAGCGCAGCCGTAAGTTCCCGAAAGTTTTGACGAGAGAGTTATAGCAATGACCGTCGCGCCGCTTTCCACCGCTTCGGCAAATTTTTCTTCCCAGCGGTACTCGTTTATCTGGCTGGTCTGGGGAAGGGACGCGCTCTCTATAAGTTTTTCGTAAAACTGCCTGTGCTGCAAATTTACGCCGTCCAAAAACTCTTCGTCGCCTATGCGCACTTGTATAGGCATACATATCACGCCCAGTTTTTCCGCTTCGTCCTGATTTATGTCCGTAGCCGAGTCGACAACAAGTTTAATCATAATTTACTCCAATGTCTCATAATAATTTTTTAAGTTTTCCGCTATGGTTTGCAGCGATCTGTAAAAAAACGTCCGCTCTTCTTCCGACATAACCGCGCTTCCGCCCTTTACCGCTCTTTCGGCTTTTTCGTATATCTCGTCCGCCACCCGATAGCCCGAAGGCGTAAGGGTTACGGGTGCGTTGTAAGTCTTGGGGTCGTACTCTATATATCCCTTCTGCTTTAACACTTTCAGCGCGCGCGAAATTGCCGCCTTGTCCTCGAACGAAAGACGCATAAGCTCGCTCGCCGTAAGACCTTCTTCGTTTTCTTTAAGGTAATAAACGCACATAACGTGTATGCACTGCAAACCGTATTTCCGCATTTCGCGGTGTTTGATTTTTTGCACCAGTTTATTGATTTTTAAAATGGTTACGGTAAACGTTTCGAATATTTTTTCCATAAAAATTCCCAAATGTTGATTTGTCAACGGTTGTATAATAAACCATTCCGCCAGCAATGTCAACAAAAATAGTTGATAAATCAACAAGTTTTATTTTTAAAAACGCGCATATTTTTACTTTGCAAATAATAGCAAACATAAAAACAGCCCCCGTACAATATTTGTACGGGGGAGTTTTTAAGTTTTGTAACGGCGGATTTTAATAGTCTATGTTGTCGTAAAATCCGTCAACGT
This sequence comes from Christensenellaceae bacterium, assembly GCA_948482865.1. Classification (GTDB taxonomy): domain Bacteria; phylum Bacillota; class Clostridia; order Christensenellales; family Borkfalkiaceae; genus Coproplasma. The sequence goes on along the minus strand of CAOMHR010000043.1, from coordinate 828 downwards.
CGGAAAAATCTTCCCTGCTGCGCTCGCCCCTGCGGGTCTGCGGTTTCTGGGTTGTGTCCACAGTGGTCGTCGTGGTTATCACCGCGTCGGACGGGTATTGCGTAAGCACGGGTTGCGAAACGTTTTCTTCCACCGTGTCGGGCAGTGCGTGCTGGTCTGGAATTACCGTCCTTTGCCCCATAAGTTTTGTAAACGCCGAAATGAGAGCGTCGCCCAAAAGTTCCGCATTCACGTTTGCGGGCTGGGCGGAAGGCTGTCTTCCGTCATACCGTCCGTAACCCTGCTGCGCCGCAAGCCTTGCCATTTCAAGCTCGGTCTTCATTGCCGCAAGCTCCTTGTTCGCCTGCTGCTCGGCGCGTATGAGCGCAATCTGCATTTTTATCTCTTCAAGCGAACCGCCCGAAGGCAACGCAGGTTGTACGCTCTGCTGGTATGAGGGCAACTGTTGCGCCGCGGGCAGTTGCGCGGGCTGCTGTACGGAAGCAAGCCTTAAACGCATTTCCGCCAGCTCGGCTTCGAGTTTTTGCATTGCGCCGTTGTCCGCCTGAACGGGGGCGTGAGCAGGCATTGCCTGTTGCATTGCCGTAGCCGCCATTCCCGCGTTAGCCATATTTGCTATGTTAGCCATATTAGCCTGAGCGCGTATCTTTTCAAGTTCCGCTTCCCGCTTTGCCCTTGCAAGCTCGCGTTCCGCTTCTATCCGCTCCTGCTGTAGTCTGCGCTCTTCTTCGCGGCGCTGTTTCTCTTCTTCCTTTCTCGCCTTTTCTTCCGCGCGCTGTTCCTTGCTCTTCCTGCGTTTGCATGCTACCGCTATGATTATTATCAACA
>CAOMHR010000042.1 GCA_948482865.1 Christensenellaceae bacterium | reverse complement strand
AGCGTGCACGCCGCTGTCCGTCCTGCCGCTTGCGGTTACGTTGACTTTAAAACCCAATACCTGTTCAAGTGCGCAAGTGATTTTTTCCTGCACGGTTACGGCGTTTTTCTGTATCTGCCAGCCGCCGTATTCCGTACCGTCATAGGCAATAAGCAATGCGTACTTCATCAGCTTACCTTTATAAACTCGTAAATTTGCGGGCATATATCGGCGGCGTAAATATTGAAAAGCACCACGCCCGTCACCATTGCAGCATACAGGAAAAATATAATTACGTCGCGCCAGCCGAGTTTTAGTTTTTTGTATTTGGTTCTGTTTTTCGACCCCGAATAACAGCGGGCGTCCATAGCGTCGCCCAGCTCTTCCGCGCGCCTGAACGCGCTTATCAGAAGGGGTATCAGAATGGGTATTATCGCCTTAATGCGTTTGAAAATATTTCCGCTTTCAAAGTCCGCTCCCCTTGCTTTTTGCGCCGAAATAATTCTGTTTGTTTCGTCTATGAGCGTAGGTATAAATCGCAAAGCGATTGACATTATGAGCGCGAGTTCGTGTACGGGAAATCGTATCCATTTTAACGGCGTAAGCAAACTTTCTATTCCGTCCGTAAGCTCTACAGGCGTAGTCGTAAGCGTTAACAGTGCAGACCCCATTACAAGAAAAAACAGCCTTAATACAAGGAATACGGTAAATATTATGCCTTCGCGGTAAATTTTAATAAATTTCCAGTGAACGAGCAAATGCTCGCCGCCGTGGAAAAACAGGTTCAAAACAGCCGTAAACGCCAAAAGAATAAGTATGCCTTTTACCGAACGCATAACTCTTAACGGCGGCACGCGCGACGCGGCTATGCTTATGATAAGAACCAGCAGACACAGAGCCATACCGTAAAAATTTTTCGCCAGAAACAGGGCGACGATATAAGCGATTAACGCCAGCAACTTAATTCTTGGGTCGGACTTGTGCGCGAAAGAATTAACGGGATAATACTGTCCGAAAGTTACGTCTTTAAGCATTGCCGCCTCCGTAAATTCCGATTATCTTATCCGCAAAATCTTCCGCAGTGCAGTCACATTCGACGTTAATACCGTAATTTTTAAGTTCGCCGCATATCTTGGACGTCAAAGGCACGTCAAGCCCGAGCGATAAAAGTTTTTGCTCCTGCGAAAACAGCGTTGCGGGACTGTCGCACATTACGGCTTCGCCGTTTGAAATTACGGCGGCTCTAGTGCAGTTTTCGGCGACTTCGTCCATATCGTGCGAAACAATAATTACCGTTCTGCACCACTCTTTATGGAGTTTGTGCAAAAGTTCCATAATCTCTTTTTTCCCCAACGGGTCAAGCCCCGCGGCGGGTTCGTCGAGAATTAAAACGTCGGGCTTTGTAACTATTACACCAGCTATGGCAACTCGCCGTTTCTGTCCGCCGGACAAATCGAAAGGAGACTTGTCCCTTACTTCCGCATAGTCAAGCCCTACAATTTCAATGCTGTCTTTTACGGCTTTTTCAATCTCTTCCTTGGTTACGTTCTTCTTGAAATTTTTAAGCCCGAACGCAACATCTGCAAAAACCGTTTCGGCAAAAAGCTGATACTCGGGATACTGGAATACCATCCCCACGCTTGCGCGCAGAGCCTTAAAATCCGTCTTTCTATTCGCAAGGTCAAATTTCCCGATTGTTATTTTGGGAAGGACTGGCGCGGGTTTACCTTTTTTGGATTTTTTTGCACGGTAACCCCTTTCCGCCTGCGGAAGTTTTATAAGCGCGTTTAAATGCTGTACGAGCGTAGATTTGCCGCTGCCTGTGTGACCTATAATCCCGAAAAACTCGCCGTCGTCTATCTGTAAATCAATGCCCTTTAACGCTTTGGTTGCAAAGGGTGATTTTTTAGAATAGGTAAAAGTAAGATTTTCAACCTTAATATCCCACTCGTGGGGCGAATTTACATCGGTTGCGGCAACCTTTTCGCTTACGGCGTTTTCTATATTTTTTGCCCTGAAATTTTCCGCAATGGATTTTGCCAACTCTTCCGGACGGAGAACGTTTTCGATATTCATTCCCGCGCCGTTTAAAACATTGATAATTTCGGTAATGCGCGGAAGACAAAGATTGTAAGTTTCAAGTATTTCGCCGCTTTCGAAAATTTCTTCGGGCGTACCTGTTAGCACCACTTCGCCGCGGTTCATAACAACCGTTCTGTCGGCAATCAGCGCTTCTTCCATAAAGTGGGTGATAAGGATCACCGTCATTCCTTCTTCTTTATTGAGACGGCGCACTACTTCGATAACTTCGCGTCTGCCCTTAGGGTCGAGCATTGCGGTGGATTCGTCCAGAACAAGAATTTCGGGCTTTATCGCAAGCACGCCGGCAATGGCTATCCTTTGCTTCTGTCCGCCCGAAAGGCGCGTCGGCGTAGAATGGCGGAACTCTTCCATTCCTACCGCTTTTAAAGCCCAGTCTATGCGCTCGCCTATTTCTTCGCGCTTTATACCGATATTTTCGGGACCGAAAGCAACGTCGTCTTCAACTATGGAAGCCACCATCTGGTTGTCGGGGTTCTGGAAAACTATGCCCGCTTTTTTGCGGATTTCACGGCTGTTTTTACCTTCCGAAACGTCCAGTCCAAGAACGGTGATTTTGCCGCTGTCCGCCAGAAGAAGACCGTTAATAAGTCTTGCAAGCGTGGACTTGCCGCTGCCGTTATGACCTATGACCGACAAAAATTCGCCGCGCCTGACGTTAAGGTTTACGCCGTTCACGGCAAAAACCCCGTCCGCGCCGGGGTATGAGAATTTTACGTTGTCAAATTCTATTACGTTTTCGCCGTCCTGCATTAAAAAGCCCCTTTTATTATTCACCGTTAATTATAGCATTAAAAAATATTTTTAACAACAAGATTAGGTGATAACGCAATAAAATTTTTTACGCCTAATTAAAAAATATATAATCAATGTATATTGACATTTTTTTTAAATTGAAGTATAATTGTGAGAGTGTAAAAATATTGCACTAATTGATAATTTCATTAATCATTTTATCGGAGGTTTTTTGATGAAAAAATTGACTATCGACGGTAATACCGCCGCAAGCCACGTAGCGTATGCCTTCTCTGAAGTAGCGGCTATTTACCCCATCACCCCGTCTTCCCCCATGGCGGAAGTTGCGGACGAATGGGCAACCGCGGGCAGAACCAATATGTGGGGTCAGCAAGTTAAAATTGCGGAAATGCAGTCCGAAGGCGGAGCTGCGGGCGCAGTTCACGGTTCGCTTTGCGCAGGCGCGCTTACGACCACTTACACTGCGTCGCAGGGACTTCTTCTTATGATTCCCAATATGTACAAAATTGCGGGCGAGCTTATGCCTATGGTTATGCACGTTTCGGCGCGCGCGCTGGCAGCGCATTCGCTGAACATTTTCGGCGACCACGCGGACGTTATGGCTTGCCGCCAGACAGGTTTTGCAATGCTTTGCGACTCTTCCGTGCAGGAAGTTATGGACCTTAGCCTGGTTGCGCACATTGCAACCCTTAAAGCAAAAGTTCCTTTCATTAACTTCTTCGACGGTTTCAGAACCAGCCACGAAGTTGCAAAAATAGACGTCTGGGACGACAGCGACGATTATGCCGAGATAAGGGCAATTTGCAAAGAACTGGGATTGGAAAAAGAAATAGCGGATTTCAAATCGCGTTCTTTAAACCCCGAACACCCCATTCAGAAAGGTACTGCGCAGAACGGCGACACCTACTTCCAGAACAGGGAAACGGCAAACAACTACTATGCTGCTACCCCCGCTATCGTACAGAGCGTTATGGACGTTGTTTCCAAAAAGTGCGGCAGAAGCTATCACTTGTTCGATTACGTAGGCGCAAGCAATGCGGACAAGGTTATAGTAGCTATGGGTTCGGGCACGGAAACCATTGAAGAGTCTATAAACAAACTCAACAAGTCGGGCAAAAAATACGGACTTGTAAAAGTTCGCCTTTACAGACCTTTTGTTGCAGACGCATTTGTTGCGGCGCTTCCCAAGTCGGTCAAAAAAATCGCAGTGCTTGACAGGACCAAAGAACCCGGCTCGCTTGGCGAACCTTTGTACCTTGACGTATGCTCAGCACTGCTTGAAAAAGGAAAAACCAAAATTCAGGTTGTAGGCGGAAGATACGGACTCGGTTCGAAAGAATTTACGCCTTCTATGGTACTTGCGGTATACAAAAACCTTGAACAGAAAAAACCCAAGAACCACTTCACTATCGGTATTTACGAAGACGTTACCAATTCGTCTCTCGACTTCTCGGAAAAATTCGACGCGGCTCCCGCAGGTTCTACGAGCTGCAAATTCTACGGACTCGGCTCTGACGGTACGGTCGGCGCAAACAAGAACTCCATTAAAATTATCGGCGACCACACGGACAAGCACGCACAAGCGTACTTCTTCTACGATTCCAAAAAATCGGGCGGCATAACCGTTTCGCACCTGCGTTTCGGCAATTCGCCCATTCAGTCCGAATACCTTATCGACTCGGCTGACTTTGTTCAGTGTTCAAACCCTTCTTATATAACCCGCTACGATATGACGGGCGACATCAAGACGGGCGGCACTTTCCTTATAAATACAAACGCGACCACGATTGAAGCTCTCGAAGAGTTCCTGCCCGCAAAAGTGAAGCAGGACCTTGCAAAGAAGAAAATCAATCTTTACGTTATCGACGCTATACAGATTGCGGCAGATTTGGGACTGCGCGGCAGAACCAACACCATTTTGCAGTCCGCTTTCTTCCGCGTAAATCCCCAGATTATGCCCTACGACAAAGCTATCGAATATATGAAGTATATGGCTAAAAAATCGTTCGGCAGAAAGGGCGACGCGATTGTACAGATGAACTACAATGCAATCGACTCGGCTGCGGGCGACAACCTTATTAAAATAGACGTTCCCGCTTCCTGGGCAAACGCGACAACGGGCGCGGAAATGGTTCAGGGCCACGCGGACAAGTACTATCAGGAAATCATCAAACCCATACTGTACCTTGAAGGCGACAAACTTAAATCTTCGCAGTTCAATGCAGACGGTCACGTTCCCACAGGCACAACCAAGTTTGAAAAGCGCGGAGTTGCCGTTCTTGTTCCCGAAATCATCGTTGATAAATGTATACAGTGCGGCACATGCTCATTCGTATGTCCCCACGCTTGTCTGAGACCCGCGCTTATGGCGACAGGTTCCGAAAGACCCGAAAGCCTTACTTCAAAGGCGGCAATAGGACTTGCAGGTTACGACTATAAAATGCAGATTTCTCCCCTTGACTGTATGGGCTGCGGCGTGTGCGCAACCGTTTGTCCCGTAAAAGACGGCGGAGCAATCAAGATGATTCCCCTTGCGGAATCGCTTGCTAAACACGAAGACGCAAACTGGGAATACACCGTTGAACTTCCCGAAGTCGACACTTCGAAGTTCAGAGTAGACACCGTTAAGGGCTGCCAGTTTGCCACCCCCCTGTTCGAGTTCTCGGGCGCATGCGCAGGCTGCGGCGAAACGCCTTACGTTAAAGTTGTTACCCAGCTCTTCGGCGAAGATATGGTCATTGCAAACGCAACGGGTTGCTCGTCGATTTACGGCGGCTCGTCACCCACATGCCCCTACACCACCAACAAGCAAGGACGCGGACCCGCATGGGCAAACTCGCTGTTTGAAGACAACGCAGAATTCGGTTACGGTATGAACCTTGCATATTCCGCAAGAAGAAAAGCCGTAAAAGATAAGGTTGAAAAACTCGCAGAACTTTGGAAAGACAACGAAGTAGCTAAATTCGCCTGCGAAAACTATCTCAAAGCGTTTGAAGACAGAGAACCTTCCAAAAAGGCTTCCGCAGAACTTTTACAGCTGCTTGAAGGCTGCAAAAACTGCGGCTGTGAAGCAGACGCGCTTGTAGCGGAAATTCTTGCAGACAAAGACTGCCTTGCCAAGAAGTCGGTATGGATTTTCGGCGGCGACGGCTGGGCTTACGATATCGGATACGGCGGACTTGACCACGTTCTCGCTTCGGGCGAAGACGTAAACGTTCTTGTACTTGACACCGAAGTTTACTCCAACACCGGCGGTCAGGCTTCGAAATCTACCAATATCGGCGCGGTTGCCAAATTTGCTTCCGCAGGTAAGAGAGTAAAGAAAAAGGATTTGGGTATGATTGCTAAATCCTACGGCTACGTATACGTTGCACAGGTTGCAATGGGCTCCAACCCCGCACAGTTGCTTAAAGCGTTGACCGAAGCCGAAGCATACCACGGACCTTCGCTTATCATAGCTTACGCTCCCTGCATCAACCACGGCATCAATATGACCAAGAGCCAGCTTGAAGAAAAGGCTGCTGTCGACTGCGGATACTGGCAGCTGTACAGATACAATCCCGACGGCGAAGTATTCACGCTCGACTCGAAAGAACCAACGGCAAGCTATCAGGACTTCCTTGTAAGCGAAACCCGCTACGCATCGCTTGTGAAGACTCAGGGCGAAGACGTTGCAAAAGAACTGTTCAGAAGAACCGAAGAGTCAGCTAAGCAGCGCCTTGAAAGCTACAAGAAACTTGTGACAAGCCAACCCGCAGCTCCCGCTCCCGCAGCAGCTAAGCCCGCGACAAAAGCGGCGGCAAAACCTGCAGCAAAGGCTGAAACAGCTAAAAAAGCGACGGCAGCAAAACCCAAGGCTGAAACCAAAAAGCCCGCAGCAAAAAAAGCTGCTCCCAAGAAAAAATAATCCGATAAATATTTAAAGCCCTGCGGCGTTTGCCGCAGGGCTTATTTTTTATATTGAAAAAATTTATTTTGTAATACCCTTGTAAGTTTCGGGGCGGCGGTCACGGAACAATCCCCATTCAAGCCGCGCCTTCTGAAGTTCATCCAAATCAAACGCGGCGTAAATAACCCCTTCTTCGTCTCTTTTAAGTTCAGTCAGTTTTGCGCCGGTATTATCGGTAATAAACGAAGAGCCGTAAAAAGTCAATGCGGAGCTTTGCCCGCCGTTTTCGGCGCAGGGCACGACTTCTTCCCTGCCTATCCTGTTAGCCGCCGCTACGGGAACAAGGTTAGCCGCCGAATGCCCCTGCATAACTCTCTGCCAGTGTCCCGCGCTGTCGCAGTCCAAAACAGGTTCGCTGCCTATCGCGGTAGGATACAAAATAATTTCCGCGCCGTTCAAAGCAAGACAGCGCGCCGTTTCGGGAAACCATTGGTCCCAGCAAATTCCAACGCCTATAACACCGTAAGTTGTTTTAAAGGTTTTAAAACCGCTGTCGCCGGGTGTAAAATAAAACTTTTCCTGATAGTAATGGTCGTCGGGAATGTGGGTTTTGCGGTATACGCCCAAGATTTTTCCGCAATCCAGAACAGCAACCGAGTTATACAATACGTTGCCGCACTTTTCGTAAAAACTTACGGGAATGACCGCCTGCCACTTTTTTGAAAGCGGCAACAGGGCGTTTACCGCCGCGTTGTCTTCCGTTCTTTCGGCAAACGTATAATAGTCGTAGCGGCGTTCCTGACAAAAATAATTGCGCTCGAAAAGTTCGGGCAGCAAAATTATGTTTGCGCCCTTTTCCGCAGCTTCGCTGACTTTAGCAAGCGCGTTTTGGATATTCTTCTCTCTTTCGCCCGAACATTTCATCTGAATGCAAGCTATATTAACTTTTCTCATTCTTTAACCTTTATCATTAAAATTTTAACGCGGAATCTGCTGCGTTAAACAGTGGATATTTCCCCCGCCCAAGATGAGTTCGCGGGCAAAAACGGGAATTATTTTTTTTGACGGAAACGCACTTTGCAAAATTTTTAAAGCAGTTTCATCATTCTTATCTCCGAATACAGGTACAATTACGGCGGCATTACAGACGTAAAAATTGACGTATGACGCGGCAAGCGGTTCGTTTAAATTGCGTTCTATCTCACCTTTTTCATAAGTAAAACCGTCCAAATCGCGTTGCGTGAAAGTAACGGGTTTTTCGGGGAACGGCAACTTTATAATTTTCAGCCCCGCGTCTTCAAGAACCTTGGCGTTCTGGTCGCATCTGCGCCCTTGTTCACCGTCTTCTTCCGTCCAACCCAAGATTACGGTATTTTCATCCGCGAACGCACAGATATTGTCAACGTGTCCGTTCGTTTCATCGCCGCAAACCCCGTAAGGAAGCCATATAACGCGCTCCGCCCCAAGATATTCTTTGAGATTTTTTTCTATTTGCAATTTCGTCAGGAGTGGATTGCGCCCCGCGCTCAAAAGACATTCTTCGGTGGTAATGACCGTGCCTTTTCCGTTTGAATGTACCGAACCGCCTTCCAGAACAAAAGGTCGCGCCGAGTAAGATTTTAAACCGAGTTTACCGCACGCAAACGCAGCAAATTTGTCGTCCCTGTCCCAGTGCGGATACAAGCCGTCCACCGCGCCGCCCCAGGCGTTAAACTCCCAGTCGACCCCGCGCACTTCGTTCCCGCGTTTTAAAAAAGTCGGCGCCATATCGCGCGCCCAGCAATCGTCCGTTTGTGTTTCCCAGAGTTCTACACTGCCGTTTGTAATTTGTTGCGCAAGCAATTTTTCCGCGCTGTCCCTGCCGCTTGCAGACACTGCAAGATAAACTTTTTCACCGAGAGAAATAGTCTTTATTATTTCGGCAAAGACAGGCCTTGCGGGCGCCGCGCCGTATGTCCAGCTTCCGGGGCGCTCGCACCAAATCATAATTGTTGCGCTGTGAGCGGCAAACTCCGCAGGCATATAAAAGCCGTCGCGCCTTGGCGTTGTCACGACAATCTCCCTTTAAAATCTTCGTAACCGAAAGATTTTATAATCGAATAATCATTGCCGCGCCTGACAGCTATCGCGGGCAACGGCATACCGTTAAAGGTATTGTTTTTTACCATTGTGTAAATTGCCATATCGCAAAAGGTAAGCACATCGCCTTCGTTCAAAGGCGCGTCAAACGAGTAATCCCCAGTCACGTCGCCCGCCAGACAGGTGCGCGACGAAAGGCGATAAGTATATTTTTTTTCGGACGGCTGCCCCGCATTCAGAAGGGGCGGACGGTACGGCATTTCCAGAACGTCGGGCATATGACACTCTGCCGAACAGTCCAGAACGGCAATATCCATACCGTTTTTTACAACTTCCAAAACGCGCGTATGCAAATAGCCCGCGTTAAGTGCAACCGCTTCGCCCGGTTCAAGATAAATTTGCAAACCGTATTTTTGCGAAAGGTCCGTCAAGGTTTTTTCCAAAAGCTCGATATTGTAACCTTGCTTTGTAATATGATGTCCGCCACCCAAATTCAGCCATTTAAGATTTTTGAAGTATTTCCCGAAATCTTTTTCAAACGCTTTGACCGTTGCCGCCATATCTTCCGCGCCCTGTTCGCAAAGGGTGTGAATATGAAAGCCTTCAACGCCGTAAAGCAGATTTTCATCGAACTGCGCTTTTATCACGCCCAGCCTTGAAAACGGCGCGCAGGGGTCGTAAATCCCGCCGCCCTGCGTTGAAAATTCGGGATTGATTCTTAAACCTATGCTTGCGCCCTTTACGCGTTTGACATATTTTTTGAGCTGTGCAAACGAGTTGAAAACGATATGGTCGCAAAGGGTTGCAACTTCGTCAAATTCGTTGTCAGTATAAGCAGGACAAAAAACGTGGTTTTCCTTGCCGAAATGCTCGCTTGAAAGTTTCGCTTCATACAATCCGCTTGCCGTGGTTCCGCTTAAATATTGCGATATAAGCGGATAAAAATAAAAACACGAAAAAGCCTTTTGCGCAAGCAAAATTTTGCAACCCGTGCGCTTTTCAACGCCGTTTAAAATTTCAAGATTTTTTTTGAGCTTGTCTTCGTCGATAACGTAGACGGGCGTAGGCAAATCTTTAAAAGTCATAATAAACCCTATAATTTAAAAACTAAAATGCGGTTTTTGCGCACGGTTATAAGCTGAGTTTAGTCTACCAAAACGGGATTTTCATCCACTTCCCAAGGCAGACCGTACTTGTTCAACGCTTCCATATAGGGGTCGGGGTCGAACTGCTCGCAGTTGTAAACGCCGGGTTTATTCCATACACCCGTTGCAACAAGCATTGCGCCTATCATTGCAGGCACGCCCGTGGTGTAAGAAATTGCCTGCGAACCGACTTCCGCAAAACACTCCTGATGGTCGCAGATATTGTAAATGTAAACGCTCTTTTTCTTGCCGTCTTTGAACCCTGTGAAAATGCAACCGATATTTGTTTTGCCCTTCGTTCTTGCTCCCAGAGTCGCAGGGTCGGGAAGCAACGCTTTTAAAAACTGAATGGGGACGATTTCTTTGCCTTCGAATTTTACGGGACTGGTTGAAAGCATACCTACGTTTTGCAGGCAGTTAATATGCTGAATATAGCTCTGACCGAAAGTCATAAAGAAACGTATTCTTTTTACGCCCTTTATGTTTTTTGCAAGACTTTCTATTTCTTCATGGTGCAAAAGGTACATATCCTTTTCACCCACGCCTTTAAAATTGTATTCGCGCTTGATTTCCAAAGGCTGCGTTTCTACCCACTTGCCGTTTTCCCAGTAAGAGCCGTTTGCCGATACTTCCCTTAAATTGATTTCGGGATTAAAGTTGGTTGCAAACGCATAGCCGTGGTCGCCGCCGTTGCAGTCTAAAATATCGATAGTTTCGATAGTATCGAAGTAATGCTTTTGCGCGTACGCGCAGAAAACCTGCGTTACGCCGGGGTCGAAGCCGGTGCCCAAAAGCGCGCAGATACCCGCGTCTTTAAATTTTTTGTCGTAATCCCACTGATAGGAATAATCGAAGTAAGCGGTAAACCCCTTTTCCTTTACGCGCTTTTCGTAAGCCTTGCGCCACACGGGGTCGTCTGTATTTTCATTTTCGTAATTGGCGGTGTCTATATAGTGAACTTTGCATTTCAGGCAGGCTTCCATAATAGTCAGGTCCTGATAGGGC
>CAOMHR010000041.1 GCA_948482865.1 Christensenellaceae bacterium | reverse complement strand
CCTGAGCCACAACTTCCGCTCTTCCGACGGCGTGCTAAATTTCGTAAACGAGCTTTTTTCACAGGTTATGACTATGCAGACCTGCGGGTTCGACTACTCCGCGGGAAGTAAAATGATTTCCGGCGGCGGCTATCCGGCGGGTTACGGCGGCAGTGAAATTCATCTTTTCGGCAAGGACGAAGAAGACGCGGCTTTGCCGGGGGTTTACTCGGTTAAGTCCGGCGCGAAAAAAGTAAAGCACAGCCGCGAAGGGCTTGCCGTTTTATCGGTTGTCGAGCGCGAGCTGAAAGGCAAGCATTACGATTTGTCTTCGGGCGGCTACGTTGACACGCAGGCGGGGGATATCTGCATACTTACGCGCAAGCGCAACGCCGCGGCGAACGGCATTGTCCGCGCGCTGTCGGACGCGGGCTATTCTGTCGCCGGCAGTAAGGAACAGAATATCTGCGCCCTGCCCGAAGTCAAACAGATGACGGATATACTCTCGTATGTGGACAATTCCGAACAGGACGTGCCGCTTGTGTCCGCGCTTCTTTCGCCGTTGGGCGGGCTTGATTGCGACGAACTTGCCGCAATCCGCATTGCGTACAAGGGAGAAAAACGGTTGCCTTTCCGTACCTGCTGTCAAAGATATTTACAGGATAACGGCGACGTTACAGCGCGCAAACTGCACAGGTTTTACAGGCTTGCGGAAAGGCTTAAAGAACTTTCCGCCGTATTGTCCGCGGCTGAGATTATAGATAAAATTTTGCAGGGTACGTCTCTGGAAGCGGCGTATTCTTCGGGCGGCGGCGAAAAACTTAAAAATCTGCGCCGCCTTGCAAAGGAAGGCGAAAATTTATCCGTACCGGAATTTCTGTCAAAACTCAAAGACTCGGGCTACAATATTCCGGCGTCGCCGTCGGCTTCGTCGGACAGCATAAAAGTTATGACTATGCACGCGAGCAAGGGGCTTGAATTCCCCGTGGTAATCATTGCAGACGTGTGCGCAACATTTAAGGGCAGGGATAGCGCGGAGATGCCGTTTGACGAAAAATTCGGTTTCGCCCCCAAATACCACGACGTCGGAAATATGCTTGTGCGCACTACGGTATTAAGGCGGTTGACCCTTGCCCGCGCGGAAGCGGAAGAGCTGAAAAACGAGCTGAACCTGTTTTACGTGGCGTGTACAAGGGCTATGTGCCGCCTGCACGTCATGGCTGAAGAGTGCAGGGAATATTCCGCGCTGGAAGCGGGGGACGCAAAGTGCTATGCAAAACTTTTCGATATGGCGGCGTTCTCGCCGGAAGTTCTGCCCCCGCGCGAAGATTTTGCTTGCGGCGAAAAGGTGGGCGTGCAGATTGCCGAGCCGGACGCGCAACTTCTCGAAAGCCTGAAAAAAAGGTTTATGCAGCCCTACCCCTTTGAAAATAGCGTGAACCTGCCCGTGAAAAGTTCCGCTTCGAAAATTTTACAGCTTTCGGAACAGGAGTATTTTAAATCCTGCGAACTGTTCCCCGAAAACGGCGGAGAGACGGACGCGGCGCGCGGCACGGCGTATCACGCGTTTTTGGAACTGTGCGACTTCGGCATAAAGGACGGGGCGGCGATTTCAAAAGAAATAGAAAGTTTTGTGAATAGCGGCAAAATGAGCGCGGAAGACGCCGCGCTTCTGGACGCGGACGAACTCGGCGAAATTCTGGATATGCCCGTGTTTGCAAGTTTAAAAGGCGCGACCCTTTTAAGGGAACAGGAATTTTTATGCAATCTTCCCGCAAGGGACGTTCTGCCTGCAACAACGGCGGGCGACGGTGTGCTTGTGCAGGGCGCGATAGACCTGCTTGCCGTTCAGAAGGATAAGGTCTTCATAATCGATTACAAATACTCGAAAAAGGACGAAGAACAGCTTGCGGAAACCTATTCGCCGCAACTTGCGCTTTATAAAAAGGCGGTAGCCGTAATCACCGGCAAGGCTGAAAAAGACATTTATTGCGTAATCGTAAACATATATAAGCGTAAACAGATAAACCTTTAATTAAAATAGTATTTAATAAGCTAAAATACGACAAAATATCCGTCTTTCCGTAATGAAAAGACGGATATAATTTATACGCTTATGTTCTCTGAATTTATTAACGGTATTTATTCAAAAATTGCAGGTATTTCATTCGATACCCTGCTGTGGGTTGTATGGGGTTCGTTCGCGGCGGTGTTCGTGGCAACGCTGTTTTTATCGCTCTGCGTACCCAAAATAAAAGCGGCTTCCAAAAAGCCCTTTTTCTATCTCGTCAACGCGTTCGCGGCGCTGACGTTCGGCGCGTTCCTGACCGAAGAAGGTTTGCCGCAGTCCGTGCTTGCGGCTGTAATTTTCTGGTGCGCGGGATATCTGCTGTACGGTCTTTTGTGCGTTACGACCAAAAGCAAAAAGCGCGCGGCGATACAGAGCCAGGTTGCAATTTCGTCCCTGCCGCAAGCGCCCGCGCCCGCAAAGCCGCCCGTTATGCGGACGGAAGTTCCTGCGGCAAAATCCACCGTGCGGCTGGAACACGCCATATCGGTTACCGACAGGCTTTTGCAGAAAAATCTGGGCAAGGGGGACAGGCAAGAGCTTGAAAAACTGAAAAACACCCTTGCCGTGCTTCAGATGAAGGGGGCTTTGACTCCGTCGGAATCTGATATTTTAAACGATAATTTCAACGCGCTTTTAAAACTTATGGCAAAGTACAACGTTTAAAGGGATTTCAAATTCGCCTGAACGTACTCGCCTTCGAGACGGGCAATTTGCAGCGCTTCGCTGTTGAGCGGTGTGCCGCGCTTCAAAATTACTTTGCCGTCCTTTTTAACGTCGCTCTTTAAAACGCGTTCACGGTCCTTTACTATAACGGCGTCTCCGCAGACAATTTCGTTTGCGGGGAACTTTTTTTTGCCCACGTGTGCGACGGTAAGGGTATCGCAGTCCACCGAAAAGTCCGTAAGGTTGCCGAGATAAATGCCGTTGCAGTCAAATACGGGCTTTCCGAGCCGCATAGGAACGCTGTCGCGTATGGCGGCTTCCCTGTCTTCGAATATAATTTTATCTTCGCCGTATTTTACAATGTTCTGCGCGTCGATTAAAAATTCGTTTTCGTTGCCGTCCGCGCATTTAAGACATTCGAGCCTGTCTTCCCTGACGTTTACGCCTATGACGTAGCCGCTTTTTCCCGCCGTGCTTTCAACTCTCATACCGTAAAAAAATGAAATATTCATAAACCACCTCTGATCCGCTTGTTTTCTATCATTATAATATTTGAATTACGCTGCCGAAAAGCACGCGGTAAAAGGTATATTTTTGTCGATTGTTTAAAATTTATAAAAACTTTACATATGCCTTGACAGGTGTAAAGTTTTAGTGTAAACTTTTGATAGTTATGAAAGATTACGACGTAATAATCGCGGGCGCGGGGGTGGCGGGTCTTAACTGCGCCCTGCATCTGCCGCATGATAAGCGGGTTTTGGTTATTTGCAAGGACGAACCAGAAAAGAGCGACAGCTATCTTGCACAGGGCGGGATAAGCCGCCTTAAAAACGAAAGCGATTACGAAAGCTATTTCAGCGATACTATGCGCGCGGGACACGGCGAAAACAATCCCGACGCGGTGGGGTGTATGATACGTTCGTCGCAGGCGGTGGTGGAAGAGCTTGTAAATCTGGGCGTAGGGTTTGCAAGGGAAAAGGACGGAAGCCTTGCCTGCACGCGCGAAGGGGGGCACTCTACCAACAGGATATGTTTCCACAAGGACTGCACGGGCAGGGAAATCACTTCCCGCCTTATGCAGAAGGTGCGCGCCCTTAAAAACGTTACTGTAAAACCCCATACCGTGCTGCTGGATATAATTGAAAACGGCGAGTGCTCGGGCGCGGTCGTGTGGGATAAAACAAGCGGCGAAGTGCGGAAAATATTTTCAGACTATACCGTGCTTGCCACAGGCGGCATAGGCGGGGTATTTAAAAAAAGTACCAATTTCAGGATACTCACGGGCGACGGGGTTGCAATTTGCCTTAACAGGGGAATTGCGGTGGACAACATAAACTACGTCCAGATTCACCCTACCACCCTTTACAGCGAAAGGGAAGGCAGAAGTTTTTTGATTTCCGAATCGGTCCGCGGTGAAGGCGCGGTACTGCTGGATAAAAATTTTAACCGCTTTACGGACGAACTTCAGCCGCGCGACGTGGTTACAAAAGCCATTTACGCGCAGATGCAAAAGGACGGCACGCCATACGTATGGCTGGATATGCGCCCCATAGCGGTAAATGAAATCCGTTCACACTTCCCGGGCATAGTGGAAAGGTGCGCGGAAGAAGGGATTGACGTGTTCAAAAGTCCCGTTCCCGTAGTGCCTGCCCAGCACTATTTTATGGGCGGGATAAGAAGCGGACTTGACGGCAGAACTGAACTGCCCCGTCTGTACGCTGTGGGCGAAACCTGTTGCAACGGCGTACACGGCGCGAACAGACTGGCTTCAAACTCCCTTCTGGAGAGCCTGCTGTTTGCAAAACGGGCGGCGGAAGACATAGCGGCGAATTACGAAAGCGCAAAATCTTTTGCGGACGCTGATTTGAAACTTTACGAAAATCCGCAGCAAATTCTTGAAAATTATAAATCGGTAATACTCAACGCGATAAGGGAGGCTGAAAATGTTAGACCGCGTAACAATTAAAACCAATGCCGACGGGCTTATAAAGTCGGCTTTGCAAGAAGATATTTCAAGCGAAGACGTGACGACCAATGCGGTAATACGCGAAAAGATTACAGGCGAAGCCGAGTTGATTTGCAAGCAGGACGGAATAATATGCGGACTGCCCGTTTTCGAGCGCACGTTCAGAATTCTGGACGACGGCGTGAGTATTGAATTTTTCAAAGCGGAAGGCGAAAGGGTGAAAAAGGGCGAAATAGTCGCAAAAATCCGCGGCGATATGCGCGTAATTCTTTCGGGCGAGCGCACGGCGCTGAACTTTTTACAGCGTATGAGCGGAATTGCCACCTATACGGCGCAGACAGTCAAACTGCTTGAAGGCGGCAAAACCAGACTTCTGGATACCCGTAAAACCACGCCCAATATGCGCATATTCGAAAAGTACGCGGTTAAAACGGGCGGCGGCTGCAACCACCGTTACAACCTTTCGGACGGCATACTTTTAAAGGACAACCACATAGGCGCGGCGGGCGGCATAGAAAAAGCCGTTCAGATGGCAAAGGAATACGCGCCCTTTGTAAGGAAGATTGAAGTCGAAGTTGAAAACCTTGAAATGTGTAGGCAGGCGGTTGAAGCGGGCGCGGACATAATAATGCTTGACAATATGTCCGTGGAAGAGATGAAAAAGGCTGTCGCGCTGATAGACGGAAGGGCGCAGACAGAGTGCAGCGGCAACGTCACAAGGGAAAATATACAGGACATCAAGGCGGCAGGGGTAGACTTTATTTCAAGCGGAGCGCTCACCCATTCCGCGCCCATACTGGATTTATCCCTTAAAAATCTTCATCCTGTGGAGTCAGAATGAAATCGGATAAGCGCCGGCAGGAAATTTTAAGCCTTCTGGGCAATACCGAAAACGCGATACCCGCCAACGTGTTGAGTGAAAAATTCGGCGTGTCCCGACAGGTGATAGTGCAGGATATCGCAATTCTGCGCGCCAACGGCTACGACATAACTTCAACCAACCGCGGCTATCTGTTGAACTCAGGCATAGGCGCGTCACGGGTTTTTAAATGCCGCCACTCTTTTGAAGAAATCGTCGACGAAGGGAACACGGTCATAAATCTGGGCGGAAAGATAGAAGACGTTTTCGTAAACCACCGCGTATACGGCAGAATTTCCGCAAGGCTGGACCTGAACAGCCGCATACATGTTGAAGAACTTTACCGCTCGCTTGTTTCGGGCGCGTCAAAGCCGCTTATGAGCGTGACGGACGGATATCACTACCACACCGTTTCCGCCGCGGACGAAAGCACGCTCGACGAAATAGAAAGCGCGCTGAGAAACGCAGGCTTTCTTATAGAAATATAATACATTAATATATATAACGCCCCCGCAGGCATTGCGGGGGCGTTAATTTTTGTAAAAAAAGATGAAAAGTTTAGTAATTAACATTTTTTGAAAAATATATTCATAAAAGTCTTGACAGATTTCGAAAATATGATATAATAATTTTCGAAAACTTTTAATATTATTTAAAATTTTTCGCATTACAAATAATATCAGGGGGCTTTATGAAGAAAAGATTTCTGGCAATTTTGTGTATGATTTTGTCGGCAGTGTTCGTCTTTGCTACGGCTTGCAACAAGAATAGCGGCGGCGGCGACACCGACGGGGACTACAATGTTGAAAAAGAAGAAGGTTGTAACCTGCTTACTATTTATTATAAAAGCGATTCTGGTTACGACGATAAAGACGTCTGGCTTTGGTACGGCAGCGTGAACGGCACGGGATACAAATTCCACAGCTGTGAATACGGCGGCAAAGTAATTTTCAATATTCCCGAAGAAGTAGAAGAGGTGGGCTTTATTATAAGAAAGAACTGCGTTCCCGGCAGCTCGTCTTGGGGCAATGCGCAAAAAGACGGCACCGATAATGACCGTAAAGTAAATATGAAGGGCAAGGGCGACGTTGAAATTTACACCAAATCGGGCGACGGCAAAAATTACAGCAGTACCGACGGCGGCGTAACGCTTGAAGAAATGAAGTTCCTTGCTTTGGCGGATATGACCAATCTTACCCATATCAAAATTACCGCCAGCAATAACGAAAATATAACCAAAGACCGCGTAAAGGTCACCACCGTTTCCGAAACAGGCGCTACGGTGGAAGTTCCGGTGGCTTCGGTTTCAAACAATATCGTAACTATGGCTTCACCGTTGGAGCTGTCCAAGGCGTACACTCTCGAAGTGGAAGGTTTTGACGACCCCGTGGGCGTCGTTCCCGCAACTTACTTCCAGAGCAAAGAGTTTGAACAGGCTTACACCTACGACGGCGAACTGGGCGTGGAACTTCAGGAAGACAAGACTATCTTCCGTCTCTGGGCGCCCACCGCAAGCAGCGTTGATCTGAACCTTTACGGCGACGGCAGTTTCGGTAAAGCGAAAGTTTATCCTATGGAACGCGGCGAAAAGGGCGTATGGACCTACACCGCAGACAGAAATCTTAACGGCAACTACTACACTTACACCGTTGCGACTTCCGCAGGCGTCAACGAAGCGGTAGACCCCTATGCGCGTTCGGCGGGGCTTAACGGCAAGCGCGGTATGATACTCGACCTTGACAAGACCGACCCCGAAAACTGGGCGGACGAAACTTTCGTAAGCAACGGTGTAGACAACTATACCGACGCGCAGATATGGGAAGTTCATATCCGCGACTTCTCCAACAAGATTTCTTCACTTAAAGAAGAGTACAGGGGAAAATATCTCGGCTTTACGGTAGACGGGCTTAAAAACAAAGACGGTATTTCCGTAGGTCTTGCTTATCTTAAAGAACTGGGCATTACCCACGTTCACCTGTTGCCTTCGTACGACTATTCTTCGGTTGACGAAAGCGCAATAGACGAAAGTTTTAACTGGGGTTACGATCCCGAAAACTACAACGTTCCCGAAGGCAGCTATTCCACCGACCCTTACGACGGCGCTGTCCGCGTGAACGAATACAAACAGATGGTTCAGGCTCTGCATAACGCGGGCATCGGCGTAATTATGGACGTCGTTTACAACCACACCTATTCGATAGACTCTAACCTTAACAAAGTAGTTCCTTACTACTATTACCGTTACGGTTCGGACGGCAACCCTTCGAACGGCTCCGGCTGCGGCAACGAAACCGCTTCAGAGCGTTCTATGGTCCGTAAGTATATTGTTGATTCTGTAAGCTACTGGCAGAACGAATACAAACTTGACGGTTTCAGGTTCGACCTTATGGGCGTTCACGATATCACCACTATGCAGGAAATCGAAAAGACCGTTCACGCCGCAAACGAAAAAGCAATCATTTACGGCGAAGGCTGGACGGGCGGCGGCGTTGCGCTCGACTCTAAAGAACAGGCTACGCTTGCAAACCTGCAAAAACTCAATACCGGCGCGGGCGTCAATAAAGACGGTTTGAACGGCGTTGCAATGTTCAACGACGTAATCCGTGACGGCATAAAGGGTTCTACTTTCAATCTTGACGACAGGGGTTATGCAACGGGCGGCGGAACTGCCTATATGGAAAACGTGTTGTTCGGCGTAACCGGCAGCACCTACGGCGGCGGACGCGACAAGTTCACCAACTACACGGGCAGCTGGTCGGCGGCTAATCCCACGCAGGTAATAAACTACGTTTCAGCGCACGACAACAACACCCTTTGGGACAGAATCTGCCATATCTACGGCGAAGGCAACGAAACTCTGGGCAAGCGTCTTGCAATGAACAGGCTTTCTGCCGCGATAGTGCAGACTTCGCTCGGCATTCCTTTTATGCAGGCGGGTGAAGAAATGCTCCGCGCTAAAAAGAACGAAGACGGCAGTTATAACGAAAACAGTTACAACGCGCCCGACTCGGTAAACAATATCGACTGGGATTTACTGACGACCGAAAGCGAGCAGTACAAGATGATGCAGTACTACAAGGGGCTTATCCAGTTCCGTAAAGCTAACGAAATTCTCCGTCAGACCACTGTGGGCGACTATGAAACGGGCAATGTTTGCAAACTTGTTAAAAAGGAAGGCGCGTTTGTTGCGTTCACAATGACGCATACCGTTTCGGGTGAGAAGTTGCTTGTGATTTACAACCCGAGCGAAAGCGAGAAAAATTTCGAACTTCCCAAAGGAAACTGGGATTTGTATATCAACGGAACGACCGCGGGCGTAACTAAACTTGCAAGCGCGACGGGCGGAAGCACCGTAAAAATTGCAGGCATAAGCTGCTACGTCTATAAACAGGCGTAAAATTAAGGAACTAATACCCGAAAGGGCAGGTTTAAATAAATTTTATTAAACAATATTATGGAGGAAATTATGAAATCAAAGAAGATTGTTGCACTGGTTATGTCAGCGGCAATGGTAGTCGGCGCGGCGTCAATGTTTGCGGCGTGCAAACCCGAAGAAGACGGTCCCGGCGGTACTACCGGTCCTGAATTCCAAGTAGACAACGAAGTATACCACTGCGCAGGAACCAGCAAGGGTCCCGAAGGCTCTCTGTATGAACAGGGCTGGAACGAAAAGGCTGAAGGCGCGACCGAAAAGGTTACTTTTGTCAAGGACGCCGCAGTCACAAATGAAAACGTATTCAAACTCGAAATGAAGCTGTATGCGGGCGACGAATTCAAAATCGTCAAAGCAACCACAGGCTGGACCTGGGAACTTACTACCGCGGCGTTTGTAGACGCGCAGGAAGACGACACTTATAACTGGGTTGTTAAAAACGACGACGACCAGATAGTTTTCAGAAGCGTAAGCAGCTCTAACAGCAACATTACCTTAAACGAAGGTATGGACGGTATTTACGAGTTCACTCTTAAAACCAATCCCGCAGCGACAGAGCATGCGGACCAATACAAAATTTCTTACAAACTTGTTGAAAAAATCGACAAACTCAGGATTCCTTACAATATGGAAGTTTGGGGCGATCTGAACGGCTTCGGCTTCGGTTCGAACAAGATTGCAATGACCAATAAGGACGGCATCTGGTCGACCGTAATCGACATCACCGAAAAAGACCTTGTAAGAAAAGAAGACGGTACTAAGATTACTACCGGCGAAGAATACACCGGCACGAAGTACTCGGCGGTTTACGTATCCAACGTTGGCGACGGCGAAACCGACGAAGACGTCAAAGTATTCGTTGACGCAAACGCTAAGAAAGCTACCGTAAGGGTTGACGGCGAAGACGTTGAAGCTAACCTTCTTACCGCAGGCAAGTGGAACGTAACCTTCGACCAGAATACCAAGACAGTTACGTTTGCTGAAATCAAAGACGACTGGAACATCGTTGCAGGCACACAGGAAGTAAAACTCGAAGCTCAGACAGACGGCACATGGCAGGGTACTCTTGAACTTACCGAAGCTGCTACGGGCGTTAAACTTGTAAACAAGGGCGGCGAAGACGCAGACGTTACAATCGGCGATCTTGCGGCTGGTACCTGGCTTGTTCAGTACAATCCCGAAACAGGTAAAGTAAGATACGATACAAACAGCAACTACTATATTGCCGGCAGCATAAACGGCTGGGGCGATGCTCCCAAGGCAGAAAATCCGCTTAAACTTACCGAATCGGATACCGCGGGCATTTGGGAAATAACCGTTGACTGGAGCGCTGAAACCGACAATATTCTGTTCAAGGTTGTCAGGGGTAACTTCGTTGCAGGCGCTATCGACTGGTACAGCCACTGGCAGGATGGTCAGGGAACAACCGGCGATAACGACGGCGAAAACTTTAAACTTGCTCCGGGTAAGTATCGTATAACTCTTGATACTACCAACTACAACAAAATCGGATATGAATTGATTACTGATGCCGAGTAATTGACTCAGACCCTGAAACAAAATATTTCGGCGCGGAAATTTTTCCGCGCCGATAATATTGTAGGGGCGATTTTCCGCCCCGAGCCGTGACGGCAGATATTTAACGGTTTTTATTTATGAAGAATTTTGTTTTTGATTTATACGGCACTCTTGCAGACATACATACCGACGAAAAAAATCCCGAATTCAGAAAGCGCGTGGAAAAACACTTTAGCCGCGCCGATTTCTGGGAACGGTATGCTTCGCTGTGCCAATCGCTTGAAACGGGCGAAGAATATTGCGAAATTGACCTGTTTAAAGTTTTTTTACAGCTGTTTCCAGACGACGCCGAAAGTGCGGCAATGTATTTCCGCGGTAAGTCGCGCCTGAGCTTTAAGGCGTACCGCGGCGTACACGGGCTTTTAAAATCGCTTAAAGACAGGGGCGCAAAACTTTACATTTTGTCCAACGCGCAGGCGTGTTTTACGCGCGGAGAGCTTGAAAAACTGAAATTCCCGCGCTACTTCGACGGGATAGAGCTGTCTTCGGACTTCGGCAGGAAAAAGCCGTGCAGGCAATTTTTTGAGTACGCGGTTGAAAAATACTCGCTGGATAAAAGTGAAACCGTATATATCGGCAACGACTTTTGCGCCGACGTTCTCGGCGCAAAGAGCGCGGGGCTTGCCGCGGCGTATATAAAAAGCAACCGTTCGCCCGCCGGCGACAGCGTAGAAATTGCGCAAAAGACCGCGGACTTTGCAACCGATAATTTTAAACAACTTTCTGAATATTTGCTTTCATTGATATAAAAAATCTTTAAAATAAAAAACCGCCCC
>CAOMHR010000040.1 GCA_948482865.1 Christensenellaceae bacterium | reverse complement strand
AAGCGACTCCAAATCAATCCCTTCGATTTTATCACAGAAAATTACGCAATGCGGATTACCTACGTTGACAAGTGTCACTTTGTAATCGTTATTACCAAACTTTAATTGCTTTTCAACAAATTTACCCTTTAAAGTTGACGGTAAAATTTCGGCTTCAAATATTGGCTTGCCGAGATTTACAGTTACCGAACTTGCCTTTCCGTTAAAACTATTTACCGCTAAATACTTTATTCCGTTAACGGTTTCGATTTCCATCTCTTCTTCCGCCAAACCGTTATCAAAAAGGTATTTGGCGACACACCGAAGCGGATTTGCCGCCATACCGCCGTTACTGCCGTCACTGTTGAACACCCTCATCTTTGCGGCAGCCACTTCAGACTTTTCAATCATCACCACCCCGTCGGCGCCGATTGCATAATTTCTGTCGGAAAAATTTATTGCAAGCGATTCGGGACAGGTAATTCTGTTATCCATGTTGTTGAAAAAAATATAATCATTTCCGCAACTCTGCATTTTGCAAAAATCAAGTTTTAACTTTTCTTTACGCAGATTATTTATATCAACAAGTTCGGTATTAAACTGATTATATCTTCCGGCAATTACGTCTGCCAAAGCGTTAGCCGTATCAAGCGACGTAAGCACGGTAATACCCAAAAGTATTGCATGGTGATGCAAACTGATATAGTTTGAAATTGATTCAACATCGGTTTTGCCGGTATAGACTACGTAATCAACCTTACCTTCGTCCATTAATTTGAAAATTTCTTCATTTGACGAAAGCCTTGCGACATCGGTGCATTCAAGTCCCAAACTTCTTATAACTTCTGCCGTCCCCTTTGTTGCATAAAGCGTAAGCCCCAGGTCGGCAAACTTCTTGACAATATTTATTATTTCCGGCTTGTCCTGATCGTTGATAGTAAAATAAATTCCCGACGGGTTGTTTTTTGTCGGATGTTTCATATTGAATCCGGCGGAAACAAGCCCCTTGAAAAGCGCTTCTTCTATGGTCTTGCCTATTCCGAGTACTTCACCGGTTGACTTCATTTCGGGTCCGAGCTGCGAATTAACGTCATTCAATTTTTCAAATGAAAATACGGGGACTTTAACGGCAACGTACGGAGAATTAGGATAAAGTCCGGTACCGTAACCTAAATTTTTAAGCTTTGCGCCAACAAGAATCTGAGTAGCAAGGTCTACCATAGGTACACCCGTAACCTTGGAAATGTAGGGTATAGTACGCGAAGCTCTGGGGTTCACTTCTATGACATATAGTTCATTATGATAAATAAGATACTGAATATTTATCAAACCCTTTGTTTTTAACGAAATTGCAAGTTTCGTAGAAATATCTACAACTTTTTTAAGCATAGCGTCGCTTAAATTGTATGGCGGATAAACAGCAATAGAGTCGCCGCTGTGTACGCCCGCCCTTTCAATATGCTGCATTATACCGGGAATAAGCACGTCTACGCCGTCCGAAATCGCATCAACTTCAAGTTCGGTACCCATTAAATACTTATCGCAAAGTACTGGATTTTCGATTTTTTGGGCGAGAATTACGTCCATATACCTTTCAATATCGTTCTGCGTAAAGGCAATGGTCATATTTTGTCCGCCGATTACATATGAAGGACGCAACAACACCGGATAACCCAACTTTTCGGCGGCTGCAACCGCTTCTTCTCCTGTCATTACGGTAAGCCCCTTGGGGCGTGCAATTCCAAAACGCTCCAACAATGCGTCAAACCGTTCTCGGTCTTCCGCAAGGTCAACACTGTCCGCAGGCGTACCTAAAATACGAACTCCGTGCTTTTCAAGATAACTGCAAAGTTTTATTGCCGTCTGTCCGCCGAAAGTTATTACTACGCCGTAAGGTTTTTCAATATCGATTACGTTCTGCACATCTTCAGGCGTAAGAGCTTCAAAATAAAGCCTGTCCGCCGTATCGAAGTCTGTTGATACCGTTTCGGGATTATTATTTATAATAATCACTTCATAACCAAGTTTCTTCAACGCCCATACGCAGTGTACCGACGAATAATCAAACTCAATGCCCTGACCTATCCTGATAGGTCCCGAACCTATTACGATTATCCGTTTTTTGGTACTGTTATTTACAAAAGGCTTTGCTTCGTCGTGCTCTTTATCGTCATAAGTAGAATAAAAATACGGTGTTTGCGCTGAAAATTCCGCTCCGCACGTATCAACCATTTTAAACACGGAATTTCTGTGCATCGGCAGAGAATTGCGTGAAATTTTTTCAAGTTCTTTGTCGGGATAGCCAAGCTGTTTTCCGCGCAGATACTGCTGTTTATCCAACGCATTGCCCGCTATCTCTTTTTCATAATCAACTAAATTTTTGAGTTTAGACAAAAACCATTCGTCTATTTTCGTTATAGAATAAATATCTTCTATTGAAATTCCGCGTTTAAGCGCTTCAAATACCACAAACAATCTTTCGTCTGTGAGTTCTGAAAGTTTTTCCTTTATTTCGCTGTCAGAAAACTGCGCCATTTTAGGCAAATTTAAAGACGAAACCGAAATTTCGGCGCCGCGCACTGCCTTCATTATAGCAGTTTCAAAATTGGTACCGATAGCCATAACTTCGCCCGTTGCCTTCATTCTTGTACCCAAACTGCGTTTTGCATACAAAAACTTATCAAAAGGCCATTTGGGCAACTTTACGACCACGTAGTCCAAAGTAGGCTCAAAACAAGCGAACGTTTTACCCGTTACGTCGTTTTTAATTTCGTCAAGCGTGTAACCAAGCGCAATTTGCGTAGTTACCTTTGCTATGGGATAACCCGTAGCTTTTGAAGCGAGCGCCGAAGAGCGCGAAACTCTGGGGTTTACTTCTATTACGGAATATTCAAACGAATCGGGGTTCAATGCAAACTGACAGTTACATCCGCCTTCTATCCCGAGTTCCGAAATTATATCCAGCGACGCCGTTCTGAGCATCTGATATTCTTTATCGGACAACGTCACAGCAGGCGCAATTACGATAGAATCGCCAGTATGAAGCCCTACTGGGTCAAAATTTTCCATAGAACAAACGGTCAAAACGTTCCCCGCGCCGTCTCTCAGAACTTCGAACTCTATTTCTTTCCAGCCGCCGATATATTTTTCTATTAAAACCTGTGTAATAGGCGACAGCATAAGCCCGTTATGCGCAATAAGTTTAAGCTCTTCTTCATTGTACGCAACTCCGCCGCCCGCTCCGCCAAGCGTATATGCGGGGCGCACAATGACCGGATATCCGCCTATCGCCTTTACAACCGCAATGCATTCTTCAACCGTATATGCTATATCGGACGGAACTATGGGCTGGTTTATTTTCTGCATAGTCTGCTTGAAAAGTTCCCTGTCTTCCGCCCTGTCTATTGAATCGAGCTTTACGCCTATTAATTTTACGCCATACTCTTCCAAAAACCCTGATTTTGCAAGTTGACAACCCAAAGTGAGCCCAGTCTGACCGCCCAACGACGCCAGAAGACTGTCGGGACGTTCTTTAATTATTATTCGCTTTAACGTATCTACAGTCAGCGGTTCAAGATAAATTTCATCCGCAAGCGCGCGGTCAGTCATAATAGTTGCAGGGTTGGAATTACAAAGAACAACGTTTACCCCTGCATCTTTGAGTACTCTGCAAGCCTGTGCGCCCGCATAATCGAATTCGGCAGCCTGTCCAATTACTATAGGACCGGAACCTATTACCAGTACTTTCTTTATATCTTCTCTCTTAGGCATTGTATTTACCTTCCTTAACGTTTGTTATAAATTTATCAAACAAAAACGATGCGTCGTGCGGTCCGCCGCAGGCTTCAGGGTGAAACTGTACGGTAAAAGCGTTTAACTCTGGATAATCAAATCCCTCGCAAGTGCCGTCGTTTGCATTTATGTAAGACAACTTTCCGCACTTTAAACTTGATGAAACCACTTCATATCCATGGTTCTGGCTGGATATGTAAACCCGTCCTGTTTCAAGATTTTTAACAGGCTGGTTTGCACCGCGGTGACCGTACTTCATCTTTTTGGTCTTGCCACCCATAGCCAAAGCAAAAAGTTGATGCCCCAGACAAATTCCGAAGACAGGAAGTTTTCCCGCAAGTTTTTTAATATTCCCAATTAACTGTACGTTTTCAGCAGGGTCTCCCGGACCGTTAGTCAACATAAGCCCGTCCGGATTTAAAGAAAGAATTTGCTCAGCAGTGAAATTTGAAGGAACTTTTACGCAATGACAACCGCGTTTAACAAGTTCGCGCACAATATTTTCCTTTGCACCGAAATCCCAGACTGCAATTTTCAGTCCTTCACTATTACCGTAATATTCGATATCCTGTGCGATAACATTTTCAACCGCGCGTTTTATGCTATATTTGCCTATCTCTTCAAAATTTCTGACAGGTTTTGAAGTAATTGCCGCATTCATTACGCCAGCTTCACGTACTATTTTAGTAAGCTCGCGCGTATCGACTCCGTATAAACCGATAATGCCGTTATCAGCCAAATATTTATCGAGCGTCTGCTCGCATCTGAAATTTGAAGGAAAATCACATTTTTCTCTTACTATATATGCCGAAACCCAAGGTTTTTTACTTTCAGAATCCTGCGGAATTATGCCGTAATTGCCTATGAGCGGAAACGTCTGCACTACAATCTGCCCGAAATAACTGGGGTCGGTCAAAGTCTCTATATAACCGGTCATACCGGTTGTAAACACCAGTTCACCTATTATTTCGCCTTCCGCTCCAAAGCTAAAACCCTGAAACTGTTTACCGTTTTGCAAAGTCAAATAAACTTTTTTCATTAAAGTAGTCCTTAAAAATTTTTCTGTAATTAAAAGAAAGACTGATTTAAAAAATAAATCAGTCAAATAAAACGAAATATTAAAGCGGAATTTTTCGTCGGTACAATAACCGCCGTTAAAAGCAAATAAATTATGATCCAATGCCAAACTTGTCTTAAAAATGCTTTTCATATTTCCTTAACCTTGTAAATTATATAACAAGGATTTTATTAAGTCAAGCAAAAGAGTAACAGAATTTAATACAACCGCGTTAAAAAATCAAAAGTTTTCAAACGCTTTCTTATAGCTTTATAATCAGGTTCATAATTTTCTACAAGCCGCCAAAAATTTTCCGAATGGTTAAAATAAACCAAATGCGCCAACTCATGAATTATAACATATCTCTGTATTTCGGGAGACAGCATAAAAAGCATCCAGTTAAAATATAAATTGCCGCTTTTATCACAACAGCCCCATCTGCTCTTATATGATTTAATAAAAAAACCGTTAGCCTTCAAATTCAATTGCTGCGATAAATCTTTAACCATATCTAAAAACCCGTCCCAGAATGCAGAAATGAAAGTTTTTTTTATGGATTTTAAGTTTTTAACATAGACGCATTGAAAAGTAACGGCGTTCTTGTCTGAAAAAACCAAGGGGGATTTTTTTCCGCCAACATAAATTTCACGGTAATTTATTAAGCCGTCGTTAACGGAAAGTTTTGCGGCATTCTTTTCAATTACTTTGTAAAGCCAGTCCTTTTTTGTATTTAAAAAGTATTCAATTTTATAATCTGGAAAATTCAATGGGCAGCGCACCGTAATCTTATTTTCTGCCGAAACCGACACGGAAAGGGAACGCCGCCGCGACTTTATGACGGTATAATTAAAATCAATCAAATTTCACTCTCATCTGAACGCGTATTTCCCCTTCAACCCTGCCTTCTATCAGCCACACGCCGTCGGTTTCTTCTCGTACAATATCAATAATATCCCCTTCCTTACATTGTTTCACATAGGTTATCTGCACGCTTTTTAATTCTTTACCGCGTATCTCATCAACGGAAAAAGCGTCCATTAAAAAATCCGCATACTTGGTATTGTTTGCATGAAAATAATGGTCGTAATCAGAATAAGAAACCCGCTTAGAGTATACAATATCCCCGTTACTTATATTTGGCAATTTCCACCCGTTAAAATCTATAGCTCTTTGAGTATTATAGCTTTCAAAATCACTGTCTTTGAAAAATTCCGTATAAGGCAACATTGCAAAATTTTTTGTATCAATCATAACCCAGCGGGCAGTCGCCGCACCGATTTTTTCATCCCCGCAAAAAAATTCATATTCCCTTAAAAAAATCATATGCTTAGGACGCATAGGCCAAGTGTGTATTGCCAGATTATCGCCCAACTTTATGCTTCTGTCTAATTCAATATAGCAATTAACTAAAATAAATCCTATGTTACGCAGAGAAACATCTTTATATCCAAATCCCAATTCATCCGCGGACAGACACGCAGACTCTTCCATAAACGAAAACAATGAAGAAAGTTTTAAATTGTCGAATGCGTCCACGTCGGTATATCTTAATTCATAATTTTTAATATTTCTGTACACCCGTATCGCCTCATATAAGTTTTTTTAAATTTTACCATTTTGTTAATAAAAAGTCCAATATTTTAAACAAAAAGCCTGTTTATGCCAGACATAGTACTGTCTATTTTTGTTAAAAATGTTGACATATTGTGTCGAAATATGGTAAAATAAGTTAAATATTACGGAGGCAAAACTATGGAAGATAAAAATCAATTTTTATCCGAATATTCCGATAAATCCGAAAAAGACGACATCTCTCCGGCAAGCAATAAAAACGCAATCAGTGCAGACTTAATCAGGGGACATATTAATACTATTATCCTGCGCACTTTGTACGAACGCGATAAGTACGGATACGAGATTATAGAAGAAATTGAAAGCAAAAGCCGCGGACAGTATACTTTAAAACAGCCCACGCTTTACAGCGCTCTCAAAAGGCTTGAAACGCAAGGATATATTACAGCCTATTGGAAGACCGACGAAGTATCGCTTGGCGGAAGAAGAAAGTATTACACTTTAACCGACAGCGGCAGAGAAATTACCGAACGCAACCAGGCTGAATGGGAATACTCGCGAACGGTTATCGACAACCTTATTTCCGACAGGTCGTTTGATTTTTCAAGACCCGCCCCCACTCCCGTTGATTTTCATATTCTTAAAAAATCAACTTCGCGCGTGCCTGTTGTTAAATCGGAAGACGAAAAATATGCAGTCGACAACCCCAACGAAAAGTATGCATATGAAGATAGATTCGAAGCAAAAAACGAAGAGAAATATAATACAGAAGATAAACCCGATAAAGAAACAGAATATTCCGACGGTTTGCGCGATATTAAAATTATTCACGAAGTCGTAGTAGTTAATAAAAATGAGGATTCAGAAAAAGAAAGCGAGCCTGAAACAAATAAAAACAACGAATCTGAATTAACTGAAGAATTGCCCGAAGTTAAAATCGATTCCGAAATTGTGGCAGTCAAGGACGAAGTAGTTTATTACGAAGCCGTCCCTTCAAATCCCCCCGCTACTACTCCCGACCAATTGAATCTTTCAAATGAACCGGAACAGCAATTATCCGGTACGGCACAGAGAGAAGACTTTGAAGATGACGACGAATTGGAAGAAGAACTTGAAGAAACAATTGAGCAAGAGCGGCATGAAGAAGTTCCGCCTATGGACGAAGAACAGCGCAGAAGAGTTCATGAAAATTATTTAAGGCTCATTTCCGAACCCGTGAAAGCTCCGCCCAGAGAAGTTGAACCCGTTCCTGTTGCCGAAGAAATTGACACAGACAAACTTATTTATAATAACAAGCCCGAAACAGAACGCGATTACCGTAATCTTATAAACAAATTATATATAAAAACGGTCAAACGCCCCCCGCAGGAACAGACTTATAATAAAAAAATTGTTACGTCAAACAAGTCTGAAGATTTGGAAGCAAAAGCTGCAAGCGACGGCTTAAAAATCAATTCTTCCGACTTTGTAATTTCAAGTTCGAATAAAAAGAGTTACAACCGCGGTGGAGCGTTATTTAAAAGCTCGCTCATAATAACAATTGTAATGCTTTTGGAATTTACTCTTTGCTTGCTGTTCAAAAAGGAACTGGGCGTAAGTTTGGCGTATCCTTTTGCTATTTTCGCGGTTGCTGGCGCTCAGCTGTTGGTTTTTGCCGTGCTTTATTATACCGATCTCGGTAAAAATTCAAGAAAGCCTTCATCAGCTCTATATATGACGGCGTGCATAGTTATTACGGTAATAATTATATTTATTATCTTCTTGGTATCGCTTCTGACAGGCATTAATTTTTCATCCGTCGGCAATATATTTGCAAAATTAGTTATTCCCTGCATAGTTGCCATTAATATTCCCCTGTTTGGATTGTGCTTTTACGCATTAAGCAAATAATATGAAAATTCTGATAATAGTAAAATCAAAGCATAAAGACAATACTTTAAAAATTGCCGAAGCGATGTCAGAAGTCGCGCCTGTCACCGTAACCACACTTGAAAACGTAGAACATTTCAATTTAAACGAATACGACATTATAGGCTACGGTAGCGGCATATATTTCGGTAAACACGATAGAGAACTTTTAAAATTTATTAAAAATAATGACGATAAAAAGTCATACTGTTTTGTGTTTTCAACAAGCGGTTCTAAAACTTTTGAAAAGAACAACAGTCACATTATAAAACTTTTAAAAAGCAAAAATAAAGTTGTACTCGGTTCTTTCGGGTGTCTTGGTTTTGACAAATTCTTTATCTTTGCTCTTGGCGGCGGTATAAATAAATGTCATCCCGATATTAACGATTTTGAGACTGCACAAAACTTTATAATGGACATTTTAGAAAAGTACAAACAAACCGCACAAAACTAAACAAAACATAGCACACTGTAAAGCGTGCTATGTTTTTTATTTATATTAAAATTTGGACAAAAATATCCCCTGCATAACCGCAGGGGATTAATTAATTATTTTGCAAATTCACTTGCTCTGAATTCTCTTATTACGTTTACTTTTATCTGACCGGGATACTCAAGTTCTTTCTCAATCTTCTTTGCAATATCCTTTGCCAGGAACATAGTCTGAGAATCGTCAATCTGTTCGGGTTTAACAATTACACGGACTTCTCTTCCTGCCTGAATTGCATAACACTTATCCACGCCCTTAAAATCGCTAGCAATAGCTTCAAGTTTTTCAAGACGTTTAACGTAGTTTGTACCGGTTTCTCTTCTTGCTCCGGGTCTTGCACCTGAAATTGCGTCTGCAGCCGCTACAAGTACCGCTTCTATCGTCTTAGGCTCTACGTCGCCGTGATGTGCAGCAATAGCGTTTATTACATTGTTGCTTTCTCTGTATTTCTTAGCAAGATCGGCGCCTATCTGAATATGAGTGCCTTCCTGCTCGTGGTCTACGGCTTTGCCTATGTCATGTAAAAGTCCCGCGCGTTTTGCAAGCGTTACGTCCATGCCCAACTCTGAAGCCATAAGCCCCGCAAGCTGAGCAACTTCAATAGAGTGCTTATAAACGTTCTGACCGTAGCTTGTCCTGTATTTAAGTCTGCCGATAAGTTTTATTATCTCAGGGTGAAGTCCGAATATACCGACGTCAAACATAGCGCTTTCGCCCGCCGCTTTAATTTCGGCATCCATTTCTTTCTTCACCTTTTCAACGGTTTCTTCAATCCTTGCAGGATGAATTCTGCCGTCGGCAATCAATTTTTCCAAGGAAAGTCTTGCAATTTCGCGCCTTACGGGGTCAAATCCCGACAAGATTACAACTTCGGGAGTATCGTCGATTATAAGCTCTATCCCCGTCGCGTTTTCGATTGCGCGAATATTTCTTCCTTCCCTGCCTATCAATCTTGCTTTCATATCGTCGCTGGGGAGTTGTACTACCGATACGGTTATTTCCGACGCATGGTCTGCGGCACAGCGCTGTATAGCAAGAGAAATGATTTTTTTCGCTTCGTTGCTCGCTTCTTCTTTGGCTGTCTGCTCGATATTTCTTACCTGCAGTGCAACGTCGTGTCTGGTTTCATCCAGAATTTCGTTAGCAAGAATTTGTTTAGCTTCGTCCTTAGTAAGCTGTGCAACCTTTTCAAGCTCCTGCACCATAAGTTCGTGCTGGTGATTGATTTTGTCCTGAGTCTTTTTTACTTCAAGCTCTTTATTTGCGAGCTCTTTAATCTGCCTGTCAAGTTCTTCATTCTTCTTGGTGAGAGCTTCTTCCTTTTTATCAATGGAATCTTCTTTTTGTAAAAGACGTTGTTCCTGTTTTTGCAGTTCCGCTTTCTTTTCTCTGCTCTCTCTTTCGAATTCGTTTCTTAATTGTAGTTCCTGTTCCTTTGCTTCTAATATTGCTTCCTTTTTCAAGGCTTTACACTCAAGTGAAGCGTCGTCAATCATCTTTTTAGTTCTTTTCTGTACTTCACCTAATCTCTTTTCCGTCTGCTTTCTGTTAATGAGAATTCCAACGAAAATTCCAATACCCAGCGCAAGTAAAATGCCTGCCGAAAGCCCTGCGGCTACTCCGATAAGTTCATTACTTGCAAGAAACAGGCTGCCTAATAAATTTGCGTTCATTAATGCCTCCTGATGTTAATAGTTAAATATATACGAACCCCTTTCAGGTAAGTTTATATCCTTATACATTGTACAACAGACTTAAAGAAATGTCAATTTAATAGAATAAATACTTTACATATAATGTAAAAATTAAGCAAATTATACTGCTGCAATTATTTTAACGAAAAAGCGCAATTGTATCACAATTGCGCTTTATAAATAATTAAATTACGGCATCGTTCACAGTATAATCTTCCAAAGAATTTTCTTTTACCTGTATACAGATATATTTTAAGACCTTGTCTGCCGAAGCAAAGAACTGCCTTTTTGCCGACGGAGAAATACGTATCCAATCGCCCTTGTTTAAACTAACTTTTTCAGAGTCTATGACTGCCGCTCCTTCACCTTCAATAATGGCGTAAATCTCTTCATTCTTTTTGTGTGAATGAATAAAAGGCACGCTTGCCCCCGCGGGCAACGTGTTAACGCTTATCTCTGCCCCTGTAAGGTTCAGCAAGTCGTGAAGTTCCGCACGCGTTTCGTCTGTTACAGTAACCTTTTTGAAATTGTTCATAATAAAAGCTCCTTAAATTTTTTTACCTTGTCGGTGCAATCCAAGGATAGCAAAAACAATAAGGCAATGCAATATAGTTACTTTTTTATTAATTGAAAATAAATTTGTTACTAAGTTCGATTTTTGAACTATTGACTTTATTTTAAAATCCTGTTATACTCCTATAAAAAATAAAGGTTATAAAATGCTTACAAAAGATGAGTTACCCGACTGTCCGGTTTCTACCACCGTTCAACTTATAGGCAACAAATGGAAATTGCTTATTATCAGAAACCTGTTATTATCTCCGCAAAGGTTCAGCGAATTTTTCAAAACAATTCCCGGAATAAGCAAAAAGGTTTTAACGGATAATCTGAGAGCTTTGGAAAATGACGGAATTGTAAACAGAGAAGTTTTTGCAGAAGTTCCGCCGCGGGTTGTATATTTGTTAACCGAACTTGGTAAATCGTTAAAACCTATCCTTGACGCTATGTTCGACTGGGGCGAAGATTATAAAAGCAAATTAACAATCATAACTACGCGTGAAACGCGTAGTTTGTGGTAGCCCTATAAGGGCATGG
>CAOMHR010000039.1 GCA_948482865.1 Christensenellaceae bacterium | reverse complement strand
CCAAGGGCGAGGTAACCAAGCCCGAAACTATAAATTACAGAACGCAAAAACCCGAAAAGGACGGACTTTTCTGCGAGCGTATCTTCGGACCCATGAAGGACTGGGAGTGCCACTGCGGAAAGTATAAACGTATCCGTTACAAGGGCATCACCTGCGAAAAGTGCGGCGTTGAAGTAACCCGCGCAAAAGTAAGGCGCGAAAGAATGGGTCATATAGAGCTTGCCGCTCCCGTATCGCATATCTGGTACTTCCGCGGCGTGCCTTCGAGAATAGGTCTTATTCTCGATATGAGTCCCAAGGCGCTTGAACAGGTAATCTATTTTGCGGCTTACGTAGTAATAGACCCCGGCACGGTGCCCGTGCTTGAATACAAGCAGGTCATTAACGACAAAGAACTGCGCGAAATAGAAGAAAAGTACGGCGAAAGCGAAAGAACTGGTCTTAAAGTGGGAATGGGCGCGGAAGCTATCCGCGAACTTCTTATGGCTGTGGACCTTGACAAAGAATGCGAAGAAACAAAGAAGATAATAGACACCAGCAGCGCGGCGCAAAAGCGCGTGAAAGCGGTTAAGAGAATCGAAATTCTCGAATCGTTCAGAAAGAGCGGTAACCGCCCCGAGTGGATGGTTTTGACCGTTCTTCCCGTGCTTCCCCCCGAACTGCGCCCTATGGTCCAGCTTGACGGCGGCAGGTTTGCATCTTCCGACTTAAACGATTTGTACAGGCGCGTAATCAACCGCAACAACCGTTTGAAGAGAATGATGGAACTGGGCGCGCCCGACATGATTGTCAAAAACGAAAAGAGAATGTTGCAGGAAGCGGTTGACGCGCTCATTGATAACGGCAGGCGCGGCAAAGCCCTTTCGGGACCTTCCAACAGAGAGCTTAAATCCCTTTCGGGTATGCTCCGCGGCAAACAGGGACGTTTCCGTCAGAACCTTTTAGGTAAACGTGTAGACTATTCGGGACGTTCGGTTATCGTCGTAGGACCCGAACTCCGCCTTTACCAGTGCGGACTTCCCAAAGAAATGGCTATTGAACTTTTCAAGCCTTTCGTAATGAAAAAACTTGTTGAAAGCGGTCAGTGCCACAATATAAAGAGCGCGAAGAGAACGGTAGAAAAGGCAAAACCCCTTGTATGGGACGTCCTGGAACAGGTTATAAAAGAGCATCCCGTGCTTTTAAACCGTGCGCCCACGCTGCACAGACTTTCGATACAGGCGTTCGAACCCGTTTTAATCGAAGGCAGAGCAATTAAAATTCATCCTTTGGTTTGTACCGCATTCAACGCGGACTTCGACGGCGACCAGATGGCGGTACACGTACCCCTGTCGGTTGAAGCTCAGGCGGAAGCAAGATTTTTAATGCTTTCTTCCAACAATATTTTGAAACTTTCGGACGGCAAGCCCGTTATGCAGCCCGCGCAGGATATGGTACTCGGCGCTTACTACCTGACCATTATCCGCCGTGAAGACGGTAAGTATTACCGCTGGGGCGGCGACAGATATTACGAGTGCGGCGAAAAGGACGAAGGCGCCGAAAAGTACGTTGCAAACGCTTACATTTCGGAAGACGAAGCCATGATGGCTTACCAGATGAAGCTCGTCCATATGCAGGACGAAATCTACGTAAGGCGCTCGGTAGTTACTCCCGACGGCGAAACCGTTCAGGGCAGGGTAAGGACCACGGTCGGCAGAATTATATTCAACTCGAATATGCCGCAGGATCTGGGCTTTGTGGAAAGAAAGAACAAACAGGATTATCTTAAATACGAAATTTCTTACGAGTTTTTGGGCTCGGCTGTTGCAGTCGGCAAGAAACAGCTCGGTAAAATTGTCGAACGTTGCTTTAAAACGGGCGGCGCGCCCAGAGCGGCGGACGTTCTCGATAAAATCAAGACGCTCGGCTACAAATACTCTACAATCGGCGCAATAACCACTTCGGTATTTGATATGCACATTCCAGAAGCTAAAAAGGAAATCGTTGCCGATACCGAGCAGAAGATTATCCAGATTGAAAAGAAGTACCAGCGCGGACTTTTAAGGGAAGAAGAGCGTTACAACGCGGTAATCAGCGCGTGGGACGAAGCTACCGACCAGGTTACCGACGCGTTGAAAAAGTCGCTTGACAAGTTCAATCCCATCTGGATGATGGCGGACTCGGGCGCGCGCGGTTCAATCGACCAGATGAAACAGCTTTCAGGTATGCGCGGACTGATGGTAAACCCGCAGGGTAAAAAGATTGAAGTTCCCGTTAAATCCTGTTTCAGACAGGGACTTTCCGTTCTCGAATACTTCATTTCGTCGCATGGCGGACGTAAAGGTCTTGCTGATACCGCGTTAAAGACGGCGGACTCAGGTTATCTTACGCGTAGGCTCGTAGACGTTTCGCAGGACGTAATAGTTCGTGAAGAAGACTGTATGGCTGGCAGCAAAAAGCCGCGCGGTATGGTCGTGAAAGCGATAATAGGTCCCAACGGCGAAGTTATAGAAGGTCTTGAAGACAGAATTCAGGGCAGGTTCGTAGCCGAAGACGTGAAGGATAAAGACGGCAGAGTTATAGTTGCACAGAACAACTTCGTAACCGACGCGCTTGCAAAAGAGATTGTGAACGCGGGGATAGAACAGGTTTCAATCCGTTCGGTATTCAGTTGTAATTCGCGTTACGGCGTGTGCGCTAAATGTTACGGTAAAAATATGGCTACCAACACTCCCGTACAGCCGGGCGAAGCGGTTGGCGTAATTGCCGCCCAGTCCATAGGCGAACCCGGTACCCAGCTTACCATGCGTACTTTCCATACGGGCGGTATCGCGGCTACGGGAGATATTACGCAGGGTCTTCCCCGTGTAGAAGAACTTTTCGAAGCGCGTAAACCCAAGGGCTGCGCAACCCTTTGCGAAGTTTCCGGTATAGTAACCGTAGACGATAAAGACAACCTTAAACACATTGTCATCCGCGACGCGGTTACCAAAGAACTTAAAAAGGAATACACTTTGCCTTTCAATGCAGAATTGCACGTAAAGACGGGCGACGTGGTTCAGCCCGGCGACGTTCTCAATACAGGTTCGGTTTATCCGCAGGACATTTTAAGAATTTCGGGCGTCAAAGGCGTTCAGGACTATATTCTCGAACAGGTTCAGTCCGTTTACCGCTCGCAGGGCGTTGATATAAACGACAAACACGTTGAAATTATCGTCCGCCAGATGCTCAGAAAGGTAAGGATTGAGAGCGCAGGTTCAACAGACCTTCTTCCCGGCGAAACAGTTGATATGTTCACCGTTGAAGAAGAAAACCGCAAAGCTATCGAAGGCGGCGGCACTCCCGCGCTGCAAAAGCGCGTGCTGTTGGGCATAACCAAGGCGGCTCTTTCAACCGACTCGTTCCTGTCGGCGGCGTCTTTCCAGGAAACTGCAAGAGTTCTCACCGACGCGGCAATCAAAAACAAGATTGATCCGCTTTTGGGACTTAAAGAAAACGTTATTATCGGTAAGCTCATTCCCGCGGGTACGGGCGTAAAGGAATATAAAAATATGTCCCCCGTGCTTAACGCAAACTTTAACAGCGTTGTGAACAGCGACGAAGAATAATTAATTAAAACAAAACCCCCGGCCGAGCGGTCGGGGGTTTTAAAATTTTAAATTAAGCAGGTTATACGTTTGCGCAAAATTAAAGCCTTTCGGTTTGGGGTCAATTCAAAGGTTTTATTTTTTTAGGGGAATCGGCAACGGCGCAAAGGATATATGCCAGAATGATTCCCGCAATGCACAAAATTGCGCCGGCTGCAATCTGTATGCTGTCTATTGGCGGGGCGTCGGGGAAGTTCGTGCCGAAAGTTATAAACGGCGCGGCAACAGAACCTACGACAAAACCGATAATCGCCCAGTATGTTGTACGCGGAAAACGGGTCAGAAATAGTTTCATAAGTTTTGCGATACTGAAAAAGCCTATCAGAACGCCTGCCGCAAACAGCGCAAGAACCAAAATTGAGTGACCCAACGATGTTTTTAACGCCGAAACCGTGTTCAAAATAGAATCGTAGTACCCCAATATCAACAGCAGCATAGAGCCGCTTATACCCGGAACTACCAGCGCGCAGGAAGCCAAAGCGCCTACAAGGATAAGAAGGAAATATCCGTAAATCGGCATATTTACCGAAAGGTCCACGTCGCCGAGACCGGGGATAAAACATATTCCTACGACAAGTGCAACGGGCAAAATAATTGCAATGCTGTCAAGTTTCTTTATTCCGTATTTAAAAGCGTCTTTAAACATTTTGGGGAACGAGCCTATCATAAGCCCCGTAAACAGTAAAACGGTGGGCAGGGGCGCGTGGTCGAGCGCATAGCTTAAAGGGAAGTACAGCGCGGCAAGCCCGCACACGGCTCCTATAAGAATGGGTAGCAAAAAGAGAATGCTCTTTTTAAATTCGCGCCGCAGGTTGCTTACCGCGTTTATAATGCGGTCGTAAATTTTAAAAAGTACGGCGATTGTTCCCCCGCTAATGCCGGGGGTTATTACCGAAACGCCTATCGCCGCGCCTATTCCGAAGTGTTTAAAAAATTCTTTTACTTTCATACCGTTATAAAAATTATATGCCTGTTTTGTGTTATTTATAAATTAAAGCGCAACTTAAAAATTTTAAGCTGCGCAATTTTTTAAACGTAAGCGTTCAAATCAACGTCGCCGTCTTCAAGCATTTCGTCAACTTCTTGGTAATACTTTTTGTAAAGCCTGTAAATTCCCTTCGCATTGTCGGGCACAAGGGGGAACTGAATAGAGTCATCCCTTACAAGTTCTTCAAGCCGGTAACTGCCGTTTACTTTCCAGTACTTGAATACACCAACGTGGACAGCGTCAACGGGGCAGCCGAACGAGCACCCCATACAAAGGACGCACTTATGCCCGAATTTATACTTACCGTCGATTTTTTCAATGTTGTTTTCGGGACATACGCCCGCGCATTTGCCGCAGTCGATACATTTATTTGTATCCACTTTGAACATAGGACCGTGCAAATGTGCAAATTTACTTTCAATCCAGTTCAAAGGCGGTATAAAAAAGGTCTTATAAAAAGGTTCTTTTACGTTTTCGCGCTTGAAACTTTCAAGTTCGTTACAGCTTAATTTAACTAATGCTTTTGCGTAAATCCACATCTGCTTCGCCATAGCGTCGGAGTGGCGGTAAATCATATTGTAAGGCATAACAACGTGCCGTTCAAGCGTTACGTCATAGCCTTTCTTTTTAAGAATTTTGATACATTTCTGCGACGAGCCGTCGTTCAGATGCAATCCTTCGCCCGAAGTTTTGAAAACGAATGCCCTGCGGTATGCAACCGCGGGAAGTTTTTTGCAGAAATTAATTACGGGTTCGGGTGCGGAAAACGCGTGAATGGGATAGCCCACGCCCACAAGGTCGTATTCTTCGGGCGAAGGGAACTTTCCGCTCTTTTCGGATATGCGGTAAACGGTTACGTCCGCATTCATATATTTTTTATAGAGCGCGGCAACTTTAAGGGTGTTGCCCGTGCCTGAAAAAACGTATAATATTACTTTCATCTTTCAATTAAAAAATCGTCTTCGTCTTCCGAAAGGGGATATACGTCGCAAATTTCGTCTTTGTCGTGAGTGGCAAAATATACTTGTCCGTAAAAAGGAATGTCGGACAGCCTGCCGTACTGCCAGGGCTTGGGTTCACAGCAGTGCGGACACCAGTAACCGCCCTTTAAAACGGTGTAAGGCGAAGTGGAAAAGGTATGACCTTCTTTGCACTGCCAGTCTGTTTTTTTATAGATATCCCCCGCTTTGTAGTCTTTTTCAAGACATTTGCCGCCGCGGAATTGCGCCGCCTGCTGTAAATCGGAATATTCAAGCTCTTCCAAGGGCTTGCTTTCGTCATAACCGTGGTCTAAAAGATAGGGTTTGGCGTTTTGGATATTTTTATACTCTTCGTAATCTATTTGCGTGCCGTCGGTAAGTTTGCCTTCGCACAAAAGGGGGAAGTTTTCCCAGTCCGACGGAAGTTGTTCATACTTTTCGCGCCCACCGAAAAAGGCTTTAACTCTGCCGTCTTTGCCGTGTTTCAGCCAGTACATGGGCGAGTTGGTGTTTTTAAACAGACGCTGGATTGCAAATTTTGATAAAAGGGGTGAAGGGACTACTCCGCCCAGCTTGAAGTAGCTGTATTTTTTGCTCATTTTATGCCAGAAATCTTTGTTTGTTTCACTGCGGAAACCGAGCAGATTTTCAAGATTGTCGCTGTCGTAAAACCAGCCGCCGTGGAAGTTGCGTGTAATGTTCCAGTTGGGGTTAAAGATTTTTTTGGTCTTTGAACCTGCAAGCCTGAAACACTGTTCAAAGGTTTCAAAACCGGTAACGCGGCATTCGCTGCCGCCCCCGATGTTGTAAATTTTGTTCCAGAATCCTTCAAGCCCGCCGTTCACGTCGCGCTCAACAAGGTTTGTGCACAGCCTGCCGCTGTCGCAGTCGGTTACCCATTCAAGCGTGCCGTTCCAGGTAGTATGGAACATAAGCCCGTCTTTAAGGTTGTTTGTGAACATATATTTGTGCAGAACGGCGGTCTGTCTCAAAGATACGAATTTTTTAAGTCCGCTTTCTAAAACGTAGCGTTCGGCTTTAAGTTTATACAGAGAATAGTAGTCGTAATCGCTTGAAATTACGGGGTCGCCCACGCGTATCCAGCAGGTCGGATAGCTTCTGTCGCCGTACATTGCCACGGTTGCAATATGCACATAGCCTATCTCGCGGCCGCTTGCATTTATAGCGTCTACAATATTTTTAGTTCCTATAAAGTTGCTTAAATACGTGCCTTTCGGGTCGTGGTCCGATTTGGGCGGGATTTTCGACGCGCAGTTTATAACGTAGTCGGCGCCTTCAATCAGTTTTTCACAATCCTCGTAGTTCGCAATGTCGCCTTTAAAAGCCTGTATGCGCGACGGGTATTTTTTAAAAGTTTTTTTAACGAAGGAAGGAAGTTTTTTCTCTTCGTCAAAGAGTATACATTTTACAAAAAAGTTATCGGACGACTGTAAAAGGTGCAAAAGCACTTCGCCGCCCATTGCGCCGGTCGTTCCGGTCAATGCTATTTTTATCATATTCTTCTTGTGTTCCCCTGTGAGAAATTTTCACGTTAAATATTTTAGCATAATACTGCAAGCCTGTCAAACGCTTGAAAAAAGTTTAATTTGCGGCAAATTCGGCAATAAAGAGAGTAAACCGTTTAATAAACAAATTAAAACGGTAAAAAGGAGTGGCTGATATGGCAGAAATTACGGCAAAAGAACTCGGGCTTATTTCCGACGCGCTCACGCAGGAAGGGCTTATCTGCAAAAAGGCAAGAGCGTACTCGAAAACGCTTACAGACGTTGATTTATCTTCAACGCTTACCAAAATAGCAGATGAACACGAACAGCGTTACAACGCGCTTTTAAAACTTTTGGGGGACTGATTATGA
Organism: Christensenellaceae bacterium; assembly: GCA_948482865.1. Taxonomy (GTDB): domain Bacteria; phylum Bacillota; class Clostridia; order Christensenellales; family Borkfalkiaceae; genus Coproplasma. Next base: position 4,284 of record CAOMHR010000039.1, on the reverse strand, counting down.
AACTGACTAAAATGGATTGCACATTAAACGAAAAAGACACTTTGACCGATATGCTTGACGCGGAAAAACACCTTATGTCGCTGTACACTACCGCGCTGTATGAAGGAAGCACGAAAACGGTGAGAAAAAACTTTTCCGAAAACCTTCTGGGCGTTGCGGAAAACCAGTACTGCATTTTTAACCAGATGCGTTCCCGCGGATACTGCGACCCGCAGCCCGCGAATAAAAGTATGATTGACACCGCTACCGATACGTACAAAAAACAGAAAAAATCGTTAAAAGCCAATTAACGAAATACGCGGCGCGCCTTTTTAAAGGCGCGCCGCGTAAATTTTTATTTGATGGATAAAAGCCGTTCAATCAGTTTATGACCTTCGCCGATATATGCGCCCGTTTTCGCGGCTTCGCTTTCTGTGTAGCGCCGCGCGCCGTTTGCAAGGCTCTTTTTGTCGGTGTATATAAGATAGGGGACCGGTTCGGATACGTGGGTCCTAACCGCGCAGGGGGTGGCGTGGTCGGGACAGACTAAAATTGCAAAATGTTCGCCCGCCGCTTTAAGCCGCTCCGAAAGCGTTTTTACAACGCCGTCTATTTTTTCAATTGATTGCACTTTGTGTTCTATATCGCCGTGGTGTCCGCATTCGTCGGGGGCTTCCATATGGATATAGACAAAGTCCAGCCCGTTTTCAAGCGCGTCCGCCGCGGCGTTCGCTTTGCCCTCAAAATTTGTGTCGTAATTGCCGGTAATGCCGTCAACCGGTAAAATTTGCATATCGGCAAGACGGGCAATACCTTTTAAAAGGTCTACCGCGGAAATCATTCCGCCTTTTGCGCCGCGCAATTTTTTAAAACTTTCAAGCGCGGGTTTTGTCCCTTCGCCCCAAAGCCATATGCTGTTTGCGGGCTTTTTGCCTTCTTTAACTCTTTTTAAGTTTATCGGGTGATTTTTCAGAATATCGTGGCTTTTTTTCATCAAGCTAAGATAAGTTTCCCCGTAAACCCCGTTGGGCAGGCTGTCTTTTATCGGTTTGTCGGTAATGTCGTGCGGCGGGGTCAGTCTGTGACCCGTTACGCCGTTTTTTACTACGAGACAGTGCCTGTAAGATATGCCCGTGTAAAGGGTGAAACTGTCGCTGTCTATCACGCGTTTAAGGCTGTCGATAAGCTGCGCGGCTTCTTCGGTAGGAATATCCCCAGCCGAATAATCAAGCATTTTTTTGTCTTCATACTTTTCTTCGTCGGAAAGGGTGACAAGGTTACAGCGCAAAGTAACGTCCGTTTCTGCTATCTTAATCCCCATAGCCACCGCTTCCAGCGGCGAACGTCCGCTGTAATACCGCTTTGGGTCGAATCCCAGAACGGACATATTTGCAACGTCGCTCGCAGGGTTAAATCCGTCGGGTACGGTCTTACAAAGCCCCACTTCCGAAAGGGGGGCAATCGCGTCGAGAGTGGGCGTATGCGCCGCTTCAAGACATGTTTTATCTGCAAGGGCTGGTATTTTCCAGTCTGCCATACCGTCGCCCAGAATAACTGCATATTTCATATATTCAAGTCCCAGTCAATAGGTTTTTTTCCGTGCTTTATAAGATATTCGTTTGCCTTTGAAAAATGTTTACAGCCGAAAAATCCGTTGTAAGCCGAAAGGGGAGAAGGATGTGCGCACTGCAAAATCAAGTGTTTGCTCTGGTCGATAAGCGCGGCTTTGCTGCGCGCGTTTCCGCCCCACAGTATGAACACGGTATTCTGCGTGTGTTCGGAAACAAGTTTTATCACGTTGTCGGTAAACCACGCCCAGCCGCAGTTCGAGTGCGAGTTTGCCATGTGTTCTCTCACGGTCAGAGTAGTGTTCAGAAGCAGAACGCCTTCGTTCGCCCACTTTGTAAGGTCGCCGCAGCGCGGTTCTTTAATTCCCAAATCGCTTTCAATCTCTTTATAAATATTCACAAGCGACGGGGGGATAGTCACGCCCTTTCTCACGGAAAAACACAGACCGTGCGCCTGATTGGGTTCGTGATAGGGGTCCTGTCCCAGAATTACGGCTTTAATTTCGCTTAAAGGCGTGTAGCGGAAGCAGTTGTACAAATCATACATATCGGGGTAAATTATCCGCTCGCTGTATTCTTTTTTAAGAAATTCGCGTATTTTTTTGTATTTTTCATCTGCAAATAAGGGCGCTAAAAGTTCGTCCCAGCCGCCGCCAAGTTCTTTCATAATCTATTTAAAATCTCCAGATATTTTTTGCATTCGTGAATCGCGTCGTTTAAGTCGTGTTCAAGGTAGTTGCCGCATTCTTCGCGTTTCGAACCCGGAATTTCGGTAAAAGCCGCTGCCGCGGTAAAACTCTGCTTTAACAGTTCGAGTACCTGCGTATAGTCAAGCCCTGCCGTGAGCAGATAAAAGCCCGTGCGGCAGCCCATAGGTCCGAAATAAATTATACAGTCCTTTTTGTCCGAGTTTCGCAACACGGTTGCAAGAATGTGCTCTATGGTGTGGCAGGCTTTCGGCGAAAGGTAGTCGCCGCCGTTTGGTTTTTTAAAACGCAGGTCGAAGGTGGTTACGCCGTGCGCGGTGCCGCACTCGTGCAGTCCGACCGGAAGAATATCGTGATTTTTTGAAAACGAAGGTATTTTATTCATAAATCAATTCCGTAATATTTTGTAGTTCGCGTGTAAGGGTTGCAAAGCAAAGGGACAGATTTTTTAAATACTGTTCGGTGGTGGAGCCGCTTCCCGCAAGGTCGGATATAATTTTAAACGAGCGGAAAGGGACGTTTGCATGCATGCATACCTGCGCAATTGCCGCGCCTTCCATATCGCGTAGATCGGCTTGCAACTCTTCGGTCAGCAGTCTGTAATCGTCCTTGCTATCGTTGAACCTGTCTCCTGTGGCGAGCTTTCTTTGAGGATAGCCGCCCCGCTTTAACGGAAGAAAATTTTCATTGCATTCGTCAAGCGTTCCTATGCGCGTGCCGTTAAGCTGCGTCAAATCAAAGTCGTATTGCACCGCTTGCGAGACGCAGTAAATTTCACCAATTTTAACGCTTGCGTTGAGTCCGCCGGCAACGCCTAAATTGATAATTTCGTCCGCGCCAAGACAGTCTATCGCGTACTGCGCGCCGCTTGCCGCATTTACTTTACCCACGCCGCATATTATAATGCCTGCGGGTCGGTTATAAAGTTCGCCCGTAATAACGCGTTTCCCGCAAACTGTGCGCTCTTCGGTGTTTGCCAGCTTGTCCAGTAAAGGTTGCGCTTCTTTTTGCATTGCAATAACAAATACTTTCATATTCCGATTATACCAGAAAACCCGCTGTATGGCAATAGAATAAAACAAAAAACCCGCGCGATACGGGCGGGTCAGATATTTTTTATTACAGGCGGTTTTTCGCCTTCGGACTGAACGCAAAGGGAAATAACGTAGTCCGCGCCGTCGTATGAGTAAATGCTGCAATCGGCTTTTTGGCCGCAGTCGTACAGTACGCCGCCTATATATTTAAGGTCTTTCAGCTTTGCGGCAAGGGTCAGTCCGTGCATTTTTATATAGCTTTCGCGCACTGTCCAGTGCTTTAAAAAGTCGCGTTCATTCTCTGTTTCGCCGCGCTCTTCGTCTGAAAATCTTTTCAAAACCGCGTCGTGCTTTTTTCCGCGTATAAGCTCTAAATCAACGCCGCACAGGTCTTCGCTTATTGCGATAACCGCCGCATTGTCGCAGTGTGAGAGCGAGAAATAAAGGGGGTTGCCCGCGAGATAGGGTTTGCCGTTCAGGCTACGCAAAATTTTTATTGGCGCCGCCGTGCGCTGTTTTAAAAGAATTTCAGCCTTGCCGTACAGGTCTTTGTTTTCTGTTATAAAAAGCTCTGTCATAGCATAAGCGATTCAATGTATTCAATCTGTTCTTTGGTGGCAAGGTTTTTGGTGAACGCGCAGGCGCTACCCGCAGCGGTCGCATAATTCAAGGACGAAAAATAATTGCCCGATTTTAAATACTCGTGGATAAACCCCGCTATCATAGAGTCGCCCGCGCCTACCGAGTTTACAAGCTGACCGCGCGCCGCGCGGACGTATATCGACTGGTGCGTTTCCGATACCATTGCCGCCCCAGCGTTGCCCATGGAAATTATTACGTTTCTTGCGCCCATATCCTGCAACTTTCTTGCGCACGAATATATGCCTTCAAGGTCGGGAATTGAAGTAAGGTTAAAAATTTCGCACATTTCGTAAATGTTGGGCTTTATCAGAAAAGGCTTGTACTGCAACGTGTTCGTGAGCAGTTTTCCGCAGG
>CAOMHR010000038.1 GCA_948482865.1 Christensenellaceae bacterium | reverse complement strand
TACAAAATACGTTTACAAAGTCTACGATAGCGCATTTACCGACAGGGCAAAGGATTACCGCAAAACCCGCGGACTTTCGCCCAAAGGAATAAAAATTGCGGTTGTAATACAGGAAATGGTTGACGCCGAATTTGCCGGAGTTATAAATACAATTAACCCGATTACGGACAACCCCGACGAAACTGTTATAAGCGTAACTTGCGGACTTGGCGATAAAATTGTAGACGGAACCGAAAGCGGGACCACGTATATCGTCAACAATGATTCGGTAAGAATTGACGGTAACGATATTTTAGGCAAAACGCCGCTCCGTAAATTAATTAAATTTTCAAAAGAAATAGCGGCAAAAACAAACGCGTTTCAGGATATCGAGTTTGCTTACAGCAACGGAAAAGTTTACTTTTTACAGGCGCGCGCAATAACGACTTACGGTAATATAAACCCGCATACACGCAATCTTTTAATAGACAATTCAAACATTGTCGAATCGTTTTTCGGCGTGACGTCTCCCCTTACTTTTTCATTCGCAAAAGATGTATACCGCGACGTTTACCTTGCAACTATGAAAAAAGGTAAAATACGCAAAAAGATTTATAACGCGCTGTTGCCCGCCGTTTCCGAAATGCTTTACCTTTACGAAGGTAAAATTTACTACAATATGAACAGCTGGTATTACGGCGTAAGCGTTCTGCCGTTTAAAAAATCAGCTTCCTATTTTGAAAATATGATTGGAGTAAACAGCAAGACGGATAATTTCAAAAAAATTAAAATGAACTTTTTTGACGTCATTAAAGTCTTTGCGGAGTTTACCAAAAACCTTAAAAATATAGACAGTCTGGCAGACGGGTTCGAACAGAAATTCAACCGCATAGTTATGCCTTACTACGGCAAAAAACTGGCCCCAACGAACGAACAGCTTATCGAACTTGCAAACAAAATAGAAAGCGAAATAACGGACGGATTTGTTATTCCCATTATAAACGACCTTGCTGTAATGTACTATTTTGGCAAGTTAAAAGAAAAAGCTAAAAAATTGAATATTTCAGGCGAAGAACTCAGCAAATATATTTCAAGCCAAGGCAACGTAAAAAGCGCGGAAAGCGCAAACAAACTTGTGGGAATAGTAAACAAAATTAAAGCTGATAAAAATGTATATAGCGATTTTTTAACTTTGGACGAACAAGAGCTTCACAAAAAATATCACGAAGACTCTTCGATTTCCGCATTGCTGAAAGATTATATTCTTACTTTCGGCGCAAGAGTTATGGACGAGCTGAAACTTGAAACCATAACCATGATAGAAGACGAAACTCTGCTGTATTCCCTGATAAAATCAAATTTAAATACGGAATTTAAGATGCCCGAATATAAAAACGTCGCCGTTCCGAAAAAATTAAAAGGCTTGGCCGAAAAAGCAAAAAAATATATGCGTATGCGTGAACGCCTGCGCCTTTACAGGACTTACCTATATTCGGTAGTAAGAAACATATTCTTAAATTTCGGCGAAAATTACTGCAAAGACGGCAAGCTGGAAAATCAACGGGATATATTTTATCTTACAAAAAATGAAATTTTATCGGGAACGGATAATTTTAAGGAACTGGTAAAAAAGAGAAAAGCCGAAGAAAAAATATGGCTTGAAAAGCCGACTTACGACAGAGTTGTTTTCTTCAACGGCACGCCGCTGCCCGTAAAAAGCGAACGCTCCGAAGGCGGATTACGCGGCATACCGAGCGGCAGCGGCAAAATAACGGCGAGAGTTTCGCTTATGCAGTCTCCTACCGACAAACTTGCAGCCGGAAATATTATTTTGACAAAGCGCACTGACCCGGGCTGGATTAGCCTTTTCCCTTCTGCAAGCGGACTTATAGTTGAACACGGCAGTATGCTTTCTCACAGTTTTGTGGTTGCGAGAGAACTAAATCTACCCGCCGTAGTCAATCTTAAAAACGCAACGGAGCTTATACCTGACGGCGCGCTTGTTTCGCTCGACGGCGTAAGCGGCGAAGTCAAAATATTAGAAGAATAAAAAAACGGCGCAACTTTAAAAGTTGCGCTTTATTTAAGTTTATAAGGCCTTTTTCTTTTTACGGACTTTTGTGCGGTGCTCTTCTCCCGCGAGAAGTTTGTAAATGTTTTTATGATGTGCGCCCCACGTCAAAATATTCAACAAAAGCAACATCATTAAAATACTTATTACCCAGCCGTTCAACAAAACTTCTTTGTACCTTAAAACAAATATAGCTGCCTGCCAGATAGAAAGCGCGGTTACGCCTACAAGCGAACCCATAGACCCAAGTTCAAACACAATGATATATGCGAGAACGCACGTTAAAAAAACAAATGCAACTAAGAAATACCACCACTCTTCACAAGGCAAAGCAAACGCAAAAAGCCCCACAGTGGATGCTATTCCCTTGCCGCCCATAAATTTCATAGTAACCGGAAATATATGACCGATTACAACGAACAATCCGAAAAAGTAACGTGTAAAATCAGACACGGAAATTTGCGTTCCCGCAAAAACATAATCTTTAAACAACAGCCAGCCTACAAGCGCAGGTACCCCGCCCTTTATTACGTCGCAGAAAAAATTTACGGCTCCTATTTTAATACCGAACGAGCGCGTCATATTCATAGTTCCCGGATTGCCGCTTCCTACGCCGCGTATATCCTGTTTTTTTATACGGGATATCAACACAGCAAAATTGAAACAGCCCAGTAAATAGCAAGCTATAGCCGCAACCAAAAACCAGTACCAGTTTTCGGCAACATTAAACTCTTTCATTAATTGCTTTTCTTCTCTCTGGTCAATATTTTAATGGGAGTTCCCGAAAAATCAAATGCTTTACGCAAAGTATTTTCTAAAAATCTCTGGTATGAAAAATGCAACAAATCAACGCTGTTTACAAAAAGCGCAACGGTCGGCGGCGCAACCGATACCTGCGACGAATAATATACTTTCAAACGTCTGCCGTTATACGAAGGCGGTTCATTGGCGCGAACGGCGTCTGCAATAACGTCGTTAAGCACGCCCGTAGGTATTCTGAAAACGGAATGTGCGTAAACCGTGTCAACGAGAGACAAAATTTTTTCGGCGCGCTGTCCGGTTTTTGCCGAAATGTAAATGGATTTGAAATAGTCCATAAACTTTAAGTCTTCTTTAAGTTTCAACTCAAACTTGTTTATGGTGTTGGTATCCTTTTCAATCAAATCCCATTTATTCATTACTATAACGGAAGGTTTACCCGCTTCATGAACGTAACCGATAATTTTAGTGTCCTGCTCGGTCAGCCCATCCGCGCTGTCAACAACAAGCAAACACACGTCAGCACGGCGGACAGCGTCAAAAGCGCGCATTACCGAGTAGTACTCTACGTCGTCTTCAACTTTGCTTTTTTTACGTATCCCTGCCGTGTCAATTATCGTGTAGTTTTTGTCGCCGTAAGTAAATTTTGTATCAATGGCGTCGCGCGTGGTTCCGGCTATATCTGTAACGATAGAGCGCTCGAACCCGAGAAGTCTGTTTACAAGGCTTGATTTGCCCGCATTAGGTTTTCCTACGACTGCAATTTTAATACTGTCGTCTTCGCTTGTTTCTACCTTTTCAAACCAGCTTACGGCTTCGTCCAGAACGTCGCCGAGTCCCGTACCGTGTTCTGCGGATACGGGGTAAGGCTCGCCGAGACCAAGCGAGTAAAATTCAAAAATCTTTTCTTCGGAATACACGTCTATTTTGTTCACAACCAAAATGACGGGTTTTTTACTGCGGCGCAACATATCGGCAACGTCGTAATCCGACGTAGTCAGACCTTCTTTTCCGTCAACGAAAAAGAGAATCACCTGCGCGGTGTCTATTGCCACTTCCGCCTGTTTTTTAATTTCTTTCCACATAACGTCTTCCGAACGCATTTCAATGCCCCCGGTATCGACCATAGAAAACGCCTTGCCGCGCCACTCGGAATCAGCATAAAGCCTGTCGCGCGTGACGCCCGGTCTGTCTTCTGTTATTGAAATTTTTCTGCCGGCTATTTTGTTGAAAAAAGTACTCTTTCCGACGTTGGGTCTGCCGACAATCGCTATAAGCGGATTTGCCATAATTTTATCCGTTCTTCTTTTTTATTTTAGGTTCGGGCAGGTCGCCGTAAATTGCCGTGAAAAGTCCGCAAAGAAATTCCTTATCGTCGGTATTTTCCACAAGAATCATAGGTTTTGCCCCCGCATAAGGTATTGCGTCCAGCGCCTCGGGCAAATACGCCCTTGCAGACGGCACGGGTTTAATCAACAATCTTTCGTCGTAAACGCCGCCCGCAAGCCTGCCCCTGAAATACAGCAAGTACTCGCCCATCATGGGTCGGAAAACAATGCCGTCCAGATTTTTAAGTTGTTCTGTGAGATAGCCGATATATTGCTTACTTGTAGCCACTTAACACCTGACCATACAGCCGAAAAGTTCGTCCTGTGTATTATTTATTACTATTTTTTTACCTTTTAAAAGTTTTTTAAGCTGTTTTACCGTCATATCGTCCAAAAAAACGTCTTCAAATTCTTTAAGAGTATTAGACGGAATAATCGCAACGTCAAATTTATCCGCATTACTTTTCAACGACGCGGCAATATCGCCGCCCGTTAAAAGCCCCGTACACGTCACAGTCGAACCGAAAAACTTATTTTCCACAGGCAAGGCGAAAGCATATAAATTTTCAACGTTAGAGTTTGCAAGATTGCACATTTCATCTATAACTTTTGCCGCGCTTACTCCCGTCACAACGGCAACGCGCTTGCGTTTTTTTAAAGCGGTTTTATAAACGCTTTCAGTAAACTCTGAAATGAACTTGCTTGTCATTCCTATGCCGTTTTCAATCTGTGTAAAATTTCCGTAAAAATCCGCAGGTTTAAAATCCCTTCCGCACCTGACAAAGTATTCGTCAGCAGGCAACAAAAAATTCACACCGAACTCCGCATTAAGTTTATCGCACAAATCAAGAATTGCAGAAGCGCTATCCGCCGTTATATCTGAAATAGCCGTCAGGTTTTCACGGTGTTTTGTAAGCCCTGTGGGAACTACCGCAACGTCCGCAACGTACGGATACATTTCAAACAGTTTTTTTGCTGTGTATTCAAGGTTTTCACCGTCGTTTAAACCCGGCACTATAACAGCCTGACAGTGAACGGTTATTTTTGCGTCTGTTAGTTTTTTTAACTGTTCGCTTATTTTGCCCGCGAACCTGTTCCCCATAAGTTTACAACGCAACTGCCCGTCCATTGTATGAACGGAAACGTACAAGGGCGACAAATGCAGTCTTATAATTCTTTCTATCTCTTCATCGCTGACATTGGTAAGAGTAACAAAATTGCCGCACATAAAACTCATTGTATAGTCGTCGTCTTTGACGTAAAGACTTTTTCGCATACCTTCGCCCATTTGGTCGACAAAGCAAAAAATACACTTGTTCCGGCAAGTACGGATTTTATCGTTCTCTTTAAAAGTCAGGTTTAAACTTTCGTCTTCCTTCTTATCGACTTTGACGGTCCTTTCTTTTCCGTCGGAAGATAATAAACTTACCGTAAACGACGATTTGCTGTCGTAAAAAAGATAGTCCAGACTGTCTTCGGCGGCAAAACCGTCAAAAGCCACAATTTTATCGCCTTTTTTTAATTTATATTCAGCGGCAAGTTTGCCCTTTGCTTTGGCAATTTCAAGCATATAAAGATTATAAGTTATAAATGCAGATTTGTAAAGAAAAAGTATGCAAAAATGAAAAATCCCCGACACTGAGACGGGGATTTTGATTAACTATTAAATTACAGTTGAAATCATACCGAATACAACGCCGAGCGCGAATATTACCAACGCTACCCAGAAGAACACTTTCCAGCCCTTGCTTTTTCCTCTTACAAAGCCGTATGCGGGCAACCCGATTGCAATTATAATAGCTATGTTACCGAGCAAAGTAATTATACTTACCGTCTGCCTTAACACTCCCGCCGTATCGGAAGATAAGCTGTCTACAAACCTGATTAAAAGATTTAAAATGCCGCTGCAAATATAAAGTATTGCGGCAATAGCCATACCCCAGAACGCACAGAATTTAGTCAAATCGGTTCTTTCTCTTGCAACTCTTGTAGATCTCTTTGCCATAATATTACTCCTTTACACTGATGTTATTTTTATTATAACAATCTGCTTTAATTTTTGCAAGCAAATAGGCGCAAATTTACTGCTTTTTAAGTTTGGTCAACACGCAGTAAAAATAGTCGGGAACAGGGGCTTCAAACGTCATTTGTTCGCCTGTTTCGGGATGGGAAAGCGTTAGTCTGAAAGCATGTAAAAGTTGACCGTTCAGATTAAATTTTTGTTTTTTAACGCCGTATACCGTATCGCCGACCACAGGATGTCCCAAATGTTTTGCATGCACGCGTATCTGGTGCGTTCTGCCCGTCTGCAAATCGAAACGGCACAACGTATAGCCCTGATATCTTTCAAGAACGGTAAAATCGGTGACCGCAAGTTTCCCCTTGTCCGGCGCAACTACCGCCATTTTTGTTCTGTCCTGCGCGCTTCTGCCTATATAGGTCGTAACCCTGCCGCTGTTCTCTTTCAAATTGCCTTCCAATAAGGCAAGATAAGTTCTTTTACAGGTTTTTTCCGCTATCTGTTGAGAAAGACTTAAATGCGCCCTGTCGTTTTTAGCTACAACTAAAAGCCCTGACGTATCTTTATCTATTCTGTGAACAATGCCCGGTCTTATAACGCCGTTTATCCCGCTTAAACTGTCAAGCCTGTACAGTAACGCATTGACAAGAGTTCCGTCAACGTTGCCGTTTCCCATATGAACGGTCATACCCTGCGGTTTGTTTACAACGGCTATGTCCTTATCTTCGTAAATAATCTCAACGGGTATATTTTCGGGTTTTACCGAATATTCGGTAGCTGGCGGCAAAGTTACTTCGATTACGTCGCCGCCGTTGATTTCCTGAGAAGGCTTAGCCGATTTTCCGTTTATAAAAACACAGCCGCAGTCAATCAGTTTTTTTACCGCCGAACGGGTTTTATCAAGTTTTTCGCAAAGAAAAACGTCCGCACGCTGGCAGACGCTTTCTGCGGTAAAATGCAGTTTATCCATTTTCATCGTTATCCTGCTTACTTTCTTCTTCGGGCTTTTCTTCCTTAACTTCCTGCTGATTTTTCTTATCAGCCTGCTCTTTGTGTTTTGCCTGCGCAAGTTTTGCAGACTTTGTAAGAGGGAATACTGCCCACTCGTTTAAAAACAACAAATCTATTACTGCAAGAATTGCGCCTAAAACTATCCAGAAGTCGGCAAAATTACACGCCACCATATTGCCGAACATATTCAGCTCTACAAAATCGCGCACTTCCTGAAAAGCGATTCTGTCTATCAAATTTCCCACGGCGCCTGCCGCCACCATTGAAATTGCCACTTTTAAAACAATAAACCTTTCAGGAAGCAGAATGAAAAAGCCTATTATTAAAAACAGCATAATGAAAGTGATTACAATTAAAAAAATCTGTCCCCAAGCGGCTTCCGCAAGAAAACTGAAAGCGCAACCGGGATTTCTGCTGCCGCTCACAATTTCAATAAAGTTGGGGATTATTACGCAATTCCAGTTATAACGCTCTTCAAAAATTTTGGTAAGCAAATCTATAAGCACCAGTACAACGCAGACGCCTATCAATATTATGCTTTTCCAACCTATATGAACTTTTAGTTTTTTAATTTTTTCAAGCATAGTTATATCATATATCAATTGCGGAATTTTGTCAATAAAAAGGACGGCACGCACGGTAAGCAATCCGTACGTGCCTGTTATTATTTCATAAAACCGAGACTTATTAAAATGGCTTTATCAACGCGGTTCATTGTCGCGTCGCTAAGCTCCCCGATACGTTCCTTTAACCTTCGTTTATCGAGCGTACGTATCTGTTCTAAAAGTATTACCGAATCTTTTGCAAGACCGTATAAATTTGAAGAAAGCTCTATATGGGTGGGAAGTTTAGCTTTGTTTATTTTACTTGTTACTGCCGCGGCAATGACGGTAGGCGAATATTTGTTGCCAACGTCGTTCTGGACGACAAGCACCGGTCTTATTCCCCCTTGTTCGCTACCGACAACGGGCGACAAGTCGGCATAATACAGTTCTCCGCGCTTAATATTCATAATTACCTCTTTTTTTCGGCAGTGTTATATACTCTATTATATGTACCGCCGTTTTGCGAAAGATACTCGTTTTAAAGAGTATCTTTTATATAAATATTTTTGCCGCGCAAAGCACGTTTTATACCGATTAATAAAGTTTTAATACATACAAATTCAGAAAAACAAAAACATAGTAAGCGACAAGGCAAAAAAGACAGATTATACCGAATACCCTGCCGAGACTTTTTGTCTTCCCCCAACAGGACGAAAAAATAATTACTGCCGCAAACAGCGCAACCAAACCGCTTATAACGCCTTCCATACTGAACGGAAGTCCGTTGCTACCGGTGCAAAGAGCGCCCACGCCGCCGATAAGCAAGATATTTGCAATATTGCTGCCGATTATATTTCCTGTTGCAATTCCTACGTCCCCTTTTTTAGCGGCAGAAACCGAAGTTACAAGTTCCGGAAGAGAAGTTCCGAACGCCACAACGGTCAATGCGACTATTTCGGCAGGAATTTTGAAAACGTCTTTTGCGATATATTGCGCCGAATTTACCACAAGCTCGGCACCGCCTACAACCATACCTAAACCCGCTACCGTTAAAATTATAAGAAACCAGGTTTTTGACTGCAAATTTTCATAACCCGCTTTAATCTTTTCCCAACGATTTGCGGGCACAAGTTCGGCTTTATCGCCTTCAAAAGTTGCAACAGTTGCGGTTGCTTCTTCCAAAAGCGCCTTTGACTGCTGTTTCGCAAGCAATATGTTGTAAACCATAAAACCGATATACAGCAATACAAGTATTAATCCTTCCCACCACTCAAACGAATCGCCGAAAAATCCCAGAACCACAAAGAGAGCGCTTGTTATGATTAAAAAAGGCAAATCTATAAAACGCGTGGTTTTTTCCACAGGAAGTTTGCAAATTACCGCGGATATTCCGAGTATTAAAAAGATATTGATTATGTTACTGCCTAAAATATTGCCCGTAATAAGCGTGCCTTCCCCGCCGACCGCGTCTACAATAGTCACTGCAAGTTCTGGCGCGCTGGTGCCTAACGCCACAACGGTTACGCCGATTATAAAAGTTGAAACTTTTAATTTCTTAGCAATACCGGAAGCGCCGTCCACAAAAAAATCGGCTCCCTTTACAAGCAATACAAAACCTACGAGCAACAGAAATACGTTAAGAACAATTTTTCCAGCGTCCATTTATACCTCACATTCTATTTTAGGTAAGTCGGAGTAAAAATATAAGACTCACGACTTAAAAAATTAATTTTAAGTCGAAAGTCTTGTTCCTTAAGATTAAGGGGATACGGCACGATTTACACAATCGGGGAATGTTGCCGCAGCCTTTTAAAACTACTCCCTTTCAACGTGGAATATTTTAACATTAAGTTTTTATCTTGTCAAGCGTAAAACCGCAAGGTGAATATTTTTAATTATATCCTTTGCCGTAGCGCAGTAATCTGTCTTTTGTTCTGAAACTTCTTCCGCCGCAACACCTATAGTATAAGCCGCGCAAACCACCCCGTCAAAAGAGTCCAGCCCGCGGGCAATACAGCCGCACATATACCCTGAAAGCATATCTCCGCTGCCTGCCTTTGAAAGAGCCGTACTGCCTTTTGTATTTATTACCGTTTTTTTGCCGTCCGTAATTATACTTGCCGCGCCTTTCAGTAAAAGAATAACGCCGTATTTCTTTGCAAAATCTTTCGCTACGTTTAACGGGTCGGACAAAATTTTGTCTACGGAAATACCCGTAAGACGCGAAAACTCCTTGGGATGGGGAGTTAAAATAACGCGGCACTTTTTGTTTATTAATATATCTATGCCGAATTCCGAAATTGTGTTCAACCCGTCCGCGTCTATTATAAGCGTCCCGTTGTAATTTTTCAAAAGGTTAACAATTGTATTATACAATTCTGAACTTACGCCGCAACCCATACCTATTGCAATTGAATTTGACGTAAAATCCGCTTCTTCTGTAAAAATGACTTGCGGCAATTTTGCGGCAAGCGCGTTTTTAACCGCGTTGCAAGCCGTAAGTCTGACGTATCCGCAGCCCGATTTTAAGGCGGCTTCCGCCGAAAGCGCAGACGCACCCACATACTTACCGCTGCCTGAAATTAAATTTGCCGAACCGTACGTCCCCTTATTGGTATTGCGTTTACGTTTCGGGTAAAAGGACGTTACGTCCGCATCATCATATATTTGTGCGTAACCGCCGTCAGGACAAGTTATTCCTATATCCTTTTTTATTAGCGTGCCGCAATAATCCATGCCGTCGCCGAGAAAGTGCCCCGCCTTATATTCGGCTATAGTTACCGTTAAATCAGCTTTTACTGCGCAACCCAATACTTTTCCGCAATCGCCGCACAAACCGCTTGGGATATCCGCCGAAACAACAAAGGCGCCGCTGTCGTTTATTTTTGCGATAACTTCGGCAAAATCTCCGCTCACTTCGCGCGTAAGACCTGTACCGAAAAGACAGTCGACGATAACGTCGCCGCAAATTTCTTTTGTATAATTTCCCGTATACTTCTCTTTTGCACTGGCGCAGTCTTCCGAATAGTTACCTTCCACCGCATATACTTTTACAGCGAAACCCGATAACTTCAATATTTGCGAGCAAACGTATCCGTCGCCGCCGTTGTTGCCTGTTCCGCAAACAACCAATATGTTTTTTGCCCCTATCCGTTCCGCCGATTTTATTACTTCTTCGGCGATAGCTTCGCCTGCGCGCCCCATAAGAGTTTGGGACGGAACGTTTAAAGATTTAATTGTAAACTCGTCGGCTGACCGCATCTCAGAGTTGGTAAGAACTTTTTCCATTAAAGCCTTAAAGAAACCTCCGCCGAACTCATTTTAACTATATTTCCGTTTACAAAGCAAATCAGCCTGCCGTCGTCCGCAACGTCAACCGCAACCGCTTTAACAGTTCCGTCCGCACAATTTAAAATGACATCGCGCCCGAACCAGTCGATAAAACTTTTATACTGTTCTACCGTGTAGCTCTGTTGCAAATTTTCAATCAGGGTATCGCGCACGAGTTCAACGTCAAAATCTTCCCCTGCCGCCTGCCGCATAGATATTGCAATATCCTGCAAATCGCGACTAAATTCGTTGTTCACGTTTATTCCCATACCCACTATGGAACGGACTATTTTGCCGCCGCTGAAAGTGTTTTCAATAAGAGTTCCGCAAATTTTTCTGCCGTTTACCAAAACGTCGTTTGCCCAGCGTATTACGGGACATAAACCGAAACGTTGTAAAGTTTTGCAGACGGCGGTACAGCTGTCTATCATAATTTTAAAAGCAGACTCCGCCGCAATGGGATTATGGCGCATAACGGATATATACAGTCCGCCGAAATCGGAAGAAAAACTTCTTCCCTTTGTTCCCTTGCCCGAAGTCTGCCTTTTAGCAGTCACAATTATATCTTCGCCGCTGTCTGTACGCTTGCAATATTCGTTGGTAGAATCGGTTACTACAAGCTCAATAATCTTCATTTATTTCACCCGATTTTTCCAACGCTTCTTTAGCGGTATCGTAACCGAAACCCTTAGACAAAAGGTATTTAAAACCTTTATATAAATTTTCTTTTGTCGCGGCTTTTCCGCGCATATATTTTTCAAGCACTGCCGCTGCTTCTTCGGAACTCTCATCAATTTCCGAAAGAACGCGCTCTATTGCGCACTTCTCCGCGCCGCGTTTATACAAGTCGGCTTCCAATGCCCGCTTGCCCCTGCCGCTTACGCTGTTTACATACGCCCTGCAATAGACTTCGTCGTCAAGCAATTTATAGTATTCAAGTTTTTCAAAAACATAATTTATCACCGCTTCCGTATAGCCTTTTTTTACAAGAAAATCGCGCATTTGCTTTTTTG
>CAOMHR010000037.1 GCA_948482865.1 Christensenellaceae bacterium | reverse complement strand
ACGGCAGGACCTATGATTATACCCTTGCTTTGCGCGGTGTGTCTACAAGCGATTTTATGACCGCCGATTTTTCAAGAATTCCTTACGACGTGCTTGAAACTATTTCAACCCGCATAGTCAACGAAGTAAAGCATATTAACCGCATTGTTTACGACATAACTTCAAAGCCCCCCGCAACGATCGAATGGGAGTAAAAAGTATTTTGCCGTATATAAATAACGCATAAAAAAACGCCCCTTAGCCAAGGGGCGTTTTCTGTTTGTCGGGTTTAAGTTTTTGCTTGCCGCGCCGTATGTGCGGCAAAACCTGCCATGCTAAAATTGCGGCAAGTATGCTGAGCGCCAAATCTTTGGGCATAAACAGAACGTTGTACGTAACCAGTGCCGTACCAAGCGTTTCCGCGCCGTTCAAGCCGTGCCATATAAAAGCGAAGTAGGGTATGCCAATCAGGTAATTTACTGAAAACGCGGATATTGCAGCAACAAGATACCGCCGGAAAGGTCGCTTATCGTTTCCCGCAATTATGCCAGCGGTGAAAGCCGAAAATATAAACCCTATTATGTACCCGAAGGAAGGTTTTAAGGCATATGCGAACCCTGCCAGCGAATGGTCGGCAAACACGGGAATAAAACACACGAATCCCATAAACAGATAGACCGCCATAGCCGCCGTACCCTTTTTCCAGCCGAGCATAAGTCCCGCAAGTACGCTGATAACCGTCTGAAAGGTGAGCGGCACGGGATAAAAGGGGATTGAAATATACGCTCCTACAACCATAAGGGCGACAAAAATCGCAATTTCGGCAATATCCACAGCCAAAAGTTTTTTATTTTTCATACTGTAATTTTAAATAAAAGTTCGCGCATTGTCAACAAAAATTCCGCTTGACAGTTGCAGTGAAAAATTTGTATAATAACATAAACTTTTAATTTAATAACCGCAGGCTGCGCGGGGTTTAGCCAACGCGCATTAAACGGGAAATACGGTGAAATTCCGTAGCTGTACCGCAACGGTAAGCCTTTTTAAAAGGACAAGTCCGAATGCCGACCCTGCGAAGATTAAAGGCGTTTGGTTCGATTTAAACCGGACGTGCGCACAGGCACGTTGTTATTTGCGTGTCTGAATTTTTTTGTTTCAGGAGCATGAAAACCAATGAAAAAACTTTTAACTCTTTTAATCGCGGTTGCAGCCGTTTTCGCTTTTGCGGGCTGTGCCGAAGATACGCGCGGCGGAACGACAACGTCGGTTGACGGCGGTTATACGATTTGCTACGCGTTCACCGTGGGCGACGACGTTATGACGGTCGGCGATAATACTTCGCTTAAAGACTATATGGAAGCGCTGAAAGACGGCGGTAAGCTGGATTTCAAAGGGGCGGACGGCGACTACGGATATTACGTTACGGAAATTCTTGGCGTTGGCAGCGTGACGGTAAGTTCTACCGCAAACTCTTACGCGGGATACGACTGGTACGTTTACACCACGCTTACGACGCTGGACGGCGTTTTGTATTCTACTGACGACCAAGTGACCTATAACGGGCTTACGCTGTACAAATCGTCTTACGGCGTTTCAAATCTGCCCTGCGTAAAGGGTCAGAGCTATGCGTTAGTTTACTGCTATGCGGAAACAAGCTGGTAATTTTGCAATATGGAAAACGCGCGTAAAAAAATACCGCCGTCAAAGCGGATAGCTTATATCGCGGTTATGTGCGCTCTGCTGATTGCGGCGCAATACGTATTTTCCTTTGTAGTGGGGGTGGAAATCGTCACCGTCCTGCTTGTGTGTTTTGCAAGCGTCTGCGGCGTAAGAAGCGGCGTTATATGCGCTGTCGCGTTTTCGCTTTTAAGGTGTCTTGTTTACGGATTTTCGCCAGCGGCGGTAATTCTGTATCTTGTTTATTATCCATTGCTTGCTACGGTCTCCGGCGGGCTGGGGCATATTAAGGACGAAACTTTTAAAAGCTGTCCCGCCGCGCTGGTAATCTGCGTAAATTTACTGCTGTGTACACTTATGGCGGCGTGCGCGCTCGTGTACGGCTTTGACGTGATAAAAGTTTCAAAGCTGTGGCAGACTACCGCGTACGTTCTCATATGGGTAATATTCGGGCTGTGTTTTGCCGAACTTGTTGCATTTAACGCGCTGGTTGCGGCAAACAGGGTTTTCAAAAAGGATACCGCAACGCTTTTAAAGCTGCTTACTTTTGCAAGCGTCGCCGCGGTCTGCACCGTGTGCTTTACTTTATTGGACGACGTTATAACCCCGCTTGTCGCGGGCAGTACAAAGCTCACCGCGCTTTCCTATTTCTATGCGTCTTTTACGGCTATGCTGCCGCAGACCGTTTGCACAATAGTCACGGTTTTAACGTTGTATCTGCCTGTTTGCGCAGTGCTGAAAAAAGCGACTTCAAAATAAATCCGTCCTTCGCGCGAAGGACGGATTTATTATGTAAAATTTAATCTTCGTTTACGTCGGCGTTTACGTTCTCGGCGGCTTGTTCTTTTTTGAGTTTTTTGAAATAGATAACGGTAAGAATTATTGCAACAATCATTGCGATAAAATCGGATAGCGGTGCAGCCCACAGAACCCCGTCTATCCCGTAGAAAACAGGCAGCACGCAGGTTAAAGGCACAAAACACGCTAAATCCCTTACGAGCGAAGCGATAACCGCAAATACCGGTTTTCCGACCGCCTGAAAGAATATGGACGACATTTTTATCAGGCAGGTGAACGTTACGAGCATAAGGAAAATGCGGAAAAGTTTAGCCGCAAAATCCCAGTACAGGGCGGCGTCGTAATTCTTCGGTCCGCCGAATATGCTTACGATTGACGTAGGGCAGGCTTCGAACAGGACTGTAAAAATCACGCCCACGCCGACCGTCCAAAGCAGGATATAGAGATAGGTTTTTTTTACGCGTTCAAAATTTTTTGCGCCTATGTTGTAGCCTAAAATAGGCTGGCAGCCCAAAACCGTCCCCACGACTATGCTGATTACAACGGTAAATACTTTGCTTTCAATGCCTATCAACACAATCGGAATATTCGCGCCGTAGTCGGAAGTCGCGCCGTATTTTGAAAGCATAATATTGCATACAAGCGTGACTATTACGATTGTCATCTGAGTGATAAAAGACGACATTCCGAGTTTTACGGCGTTTGCGAAAACTTTAAAATCGGGGATAAGGCTTTTTACGGTCAGTTTAAAGGTTTTGGTTTTGCGTATAAAGTAAAACAGACTTACCGCAAACGAAACGGTCTGCCCGATAGCGGTCGCCCACGCCGCGCCCGCCATACCCCATTTACAGCCGAAAATGAACGCGGCGTCCAGCACAATGTTTGTAACCGCGCCCGAAATCATGGAAGCCATTGACCAGCCCGGGCTTCCGTCCGCGCGGATTACGCCGTTCATCATATTCATAGCCATATACACTGGAAAGAAGCCTAAAATTATATCGAAGTATTCGGCGGCGTATTTAAGCGTGCCTACTTCGAACAAGCCGGTGTTGGGGTTAACGCCGTCTTCCGTCGCGCCGAACAGCGTGAGTATCTGTGTTTTCAAGGGGTAGAAAACCGCCATTAAAACGACAGCCGAAACCACTGTGAAAACAAGCCCAGTGCCTATGGCTTTGTGTCCGCTTTGCGAGTCTTTCCTGCCCTGACAGATGTTAATGAACGCCGCGCACCCGTCGCCGCACCACCAGGCGAAAGCCTGCGCCACGATAAATACGGGGAAGGCTATGCCAGCCGCGCCGTTGCCGGTATCGCCCAGTTCGCTGCGGCCTATAAAAATCTGGTCTGCTATGTTGTACAGCGCGCTTATAAGCAGCGACAGTACGCAGGGAATACAAAACTTAAGCATCAGTTTTAATATTTTTTCCGTGCCGAGATAGCGGTTATCCTGTTCCATAAAAATTCCTTTTTAAAAAATAAAAAAACACAAGTACCCGAAATAAATTTTACGTTCCGTTATCAGGTTTACGCGGCGGTTGCCGCAACTTGTGTCGTCGTGCTTTTTATTTAATTTTTACTTTAATATTTTATCCCGATTTCATTTAAAAGTCAAGCCGTTAAATGCAAATTCAATTGTAAAGTCATTGCAAAGTTTAAGGGTTTGTGTTAAAATAATTTTTACAAACAATTATGCGGCGCGCGGCATAAAATGAATGTATGCAAAAAACGCTGTCAAAAATAAGTTTGCCCGCTTTAAGGCGCAATGCTTTAAAAATAAAAAAACTCGCAAACGGCGCAAAGTTTTACGCCGTTGTCAAAGCCGACGGATACGGTCACGGCGCGGAAGAAGTGGCGCGCGCGATAGAAGATGTTTGCGACGGGTTTTGCGTTGCCATTGCTGAAGAAGGAATAACTCTCCGCACGGCGGGGATTTTAAAGGAAATTCTTGTTCTGACTCCGCCGCTTGACGGTTACGACGCGGCGCGGTTAAAGTGGTATAACTTAACTGCCACCGTAAATTCTGTTGAAACCGCGCGGTTGGTTTCGGGGCTGGACTGCCATATAAAAGTGAACACGGGAATGAACCGCAACGGCTGCAATCCCGACGGACTTTTCGACGTGCTGAGGGAGCTGCCGTCCGAAAGCATAAAGGGAGTGTATTCGCATCTTTTCGCTCCCGAAAATCTTGCGGCAGCGCAAAAGCAGAGGCAGATTTTTTTAAGCGCGGCAAGCGAAGTTAAAAAGATAAATCCCCAAGCTGTTGCGCACCTTTCCGCAAGCGGCGGGCTGTTGCGCGGCGGTAAGTTTTTGTTCGACGGCGTGCGCGCGGGCATACTGCTGTACGGTTACGCGCCCGAAGGTTTTAAAGCCGACGGCTTCGAGCCCGTTTTAAAAGTGTATGCGCGGCGTACCCAGCAGACGCAGTTTATCGGCGGCGGCGTCGGGTATAATTTTGCCGACAAAAATTACGGGCGGCTTTCCGTGTACCGCGCGGGCTATGCGGACGGCTTTTTCAGGACCGTGCCGCTTGGCGAAAAAACGCTTTGTATGGATTGCTACGTCGCGGAAGACGGCGGTGATACCGCCCTTATTATGGGCAACGCGGACGCCTACGCAAAGAGATGCAAAACAATTTCATACGAAATTTTAACGCGCGTTACGCAGCGTTCGGAAAGGGTATATGAGCGTTAAAGACGAAATACGTTATAAACTTAAAATAAAGCGCAAATACTTTTGCGGCGTCCGCCGCGAATTTGCAGACGGCGCTATACTCGATAATTTTTTAAACGCATTTTTACGGTACGAAAGTTTTTTTGTGTACAATTCGTTTTCGACCGAAGCGGATACAAAGGGGATTATCGCGGCTCTTCTGGGCGCGGGCAAAAAGGTTTACCTGCCGCGCGTGGACGGCGATAAAATGGTCGCCGTGCCGTACGGGGAAACGTCGGTCGGCGCGTTCGGCATAAACGAGCCTGCTGGCAAGCCGTACAACGGCAATATAGACGTTACCGTAATTCCGCTTTTAGCCGTGAACGGACGCGGCTTCCGCATAGGTTACGGCAAGGGCTTTTACGACAGGTATTTAAGGGACAAGCGCACCTTAAAAGTCGGGCTGGGCTACGGCTTTCAGATTGAAATTTTCGAAGAAGAAAAGCACGATATTCCGCTGGATTTATTTTTGTGCGAAAAGGGTATATATTATTATGAAACTTAATGGTGAACAAAGGACAAAAAAGGTTCTTCTCGAACTAAAGGATTTACTTGCGGGGGCGGCGTTTCCGTTTATGCTGCAACTCGTTTTCAGCGCGTCGGTCATTCTGTTCGCGTCCTACACGGAAGAGCTCGGTCTCAGCATTGCGGCGCTCGTTTTCGGCGAACTGTTGCTCTGCGGCGCATACATTATATTCGGCAGGCAGAACGGCATTGTAGCATACAGGCGCACTGTGCAGAACAATAAAAAGCGTGAAGCCGGTTCAAGCGAGCCGCGCGCGGTTTTAGCCGTGGGCGAGTACGCGGTTTACAAGGGATTTGTAATAGCCTTGATAAGCTGTCTACCCTTTATTATTTTTCAGATAATAAACGCCGCCGCGCCCAACAAGCCCTGCGAATTTGCGCTTATGTATGCCTTCGGCTGGGCGTGGTATCCGTTTGAACTTATAAACCTTTCCGGCGCGAACGTCAGCGAGTGGCTGAATTTAATATGGATAGTACTGCCCGTGGCGGTACACGTTATCGCTTATTTTTTGGGCGCGCGAAGGGAAAGAAAGAAACAGTTATTAATTGCGAAAGCGCAGGAGCTTAAAGGTAAAAAAAATAAATGAGAGTAATTTCAGGCAAATACAGGGGTCTGAATCTTGCGGAATTCAAGGGCGCGGAAATCCGCCCCACCGCGGACAGGGTAAAGGAAAGTCTTTTCAATATTCTTTCGCCGCATATAGCGGGCGCGGAAGTTCTTGATTTGTTTTGCGGCAGCGGCAATCTCGGAATAGAGTGCCTGTCCCGCGGCGCAAAGAGCGTGCATTTCAACGACCTTTCAAAGGACAGCATAGCGGTTTTAAAAAAGAACGCGGCAAAGCTGGACGGCAGGGATAAGTATACCGTAACCGCGCTCGATTTTAAGCGTTGCCTTGCAAGGGTTGAAGACTTCGACCTGATTTTTATAGACCCGCCTTACGCTTCGGACGCGGGTATCGAAGCGTTGAAAATAATTTCCCGCGACGACAAGCTGAAATACGGCGGTATTGCGGTTTACGAGCGCGACCGCGCCTTTGAAGGCGAAATTCACGGTCTTGAAATGTTTGACGAGCGCAAGTACGGGAAGACGTATCTCTCGTTTTTTGCCGTTGAAGGTGACTGATGAAAAAGTGTGTGTTTGCCGGCAGTTTCGACCCGCCCACAACAGGGCATAAAAAAATAATAGACGACTGCCTTAAAATTTTCGATAAAGTGACCGTTGCCGTAATGGTAAACCCGCAAAAGGCTTGTCTGCTTGAAGAGAGCGAAAGGGCGCGGCTTTTAAAAAAGCTATACGAAGGCGACAGCCGCGTTAAAGTAATAACTTTCGACGGTGCGGCGGTCGATTTGCTTGAAAGCGAAAACACGGTGTTTTACGTGCGCGGCATACGCGACTGCGCTGATTTGGAATACGAAAACCGCGACCGTTTTGCAAGCCAGAAACTGAAAAACGATATGGTTACAGTCTATTTGCCGTCGGACAAGCAAAACGTGGAAGTAAGTTCGTCGCTTGTGAAAAATTTTATAAAGTTCAAAAAAGATTTTTCGGATTATATCCCCAAAGAAATACTCGGCGATTTTGTTTCGCTGCTGGAGAGTAAAGATGTTTAAAAAACAGATAAAAATTCCCGACCCAGAAGTTCTTGTAAAGGAAATGCCCCTGCCCGAAAGCCTTAAAAAAATCAAGGCTGAGCGCGACAGGGAAGTTTCAGACGTAATTTCTGGCAAGAGCGGAAAAATGGTTATGATAGTGGGACCCTGTTCTGCGCACGAGCAGAAGCCCGTTCTCGACTACGTTGAAAGGCTCGGAAAATTGAACGCTTCAGTCGGGGACAAGCTGGTGCTGGTACCCAGAATTTACACCAACAAACCGCGCACTCGCGGGGTTGGTTACAAGGGTATGTTTTCCCAGCCCGACCCCACAAAATCGGAAGATATTTTAAAGGGCATTTTCGCCATACGCGAGCTTAATATAAAAGCCATTGAAGCGAGCGGACTTTCCGCCGCGGACGAAATGCTTTATCCCGCCAACATTCACTATGTGGACGACCTGCTTTCATATATCGCCGTGGGCGCAAGGAGCAGCGAAAACCAGCTTCACCGCCTTGTGGCAAGCGGGATAGACGTGCCTGTCGGCGTAAAAAATCCTATGAGCGGATCTATCCCCGTAATGCTCAATTCGATATACGCGGCGCAGTCGGGACAGGTGTTCAAGCTGAACGGCTGGCAGGTTGCAACGGACGGCAACCCGCTGGCGCACGCCATACTGCGCGGCGCGGTGGACGGTTACGGCAACGACATACCCAATTTCCACTACGAAACGGTTATGCAGGTTATAGAAGGATACGCAAAATCGGGGCTTAAAAATCCCGCCATTATAATAGACGCAAACCACTCTAACAGCAGTAAAAAATTCAAACAGCAGATACGTATCTGCGAAGAAGTTATGCAGAACAGGCTGTACGACAACGATTTCAAAAAATACGTTAAGGGCTTTATGATTGAAAGTTTTATAGAAGAAGGAAACCAGCCCGAAGATAAGGTTTATGGAAAATCGATAACCGACCCCTGTCTGGGTTGGCGCGATACCGAAAGGCTTATTTTAGACATAGCGGAGAAAATTTAAAATGACGGGCTATCTGGGACCTGAAGGAAGTTATTCCTATCTCGCCGCAAAAAAATTGCGCCCGCAGGGCGAATTAAAGGCGTACCAAAGTTTTCCGCTTGCAATGCAGGCCCTTGAATCGGGTTGCGTGGATGAAATAGTTTTACCGATAGAGAACAGTCTGAACGGCGGCGTCGCCCAGAATATGGACCTTCTGAACAGCCGCAACGTTTGCGCGGTAGAGCGCTGCGCCGTGCGAATTGACCACAGGCTTGCAACTTTAAAAGGCTGCAAAACCGAAGATATAAAGCGCGTTTATTCACATTCGCAGGCGCTTGAACAGTGCGGTAAATATCTCTTGAAAAATTTCCCCGCGGCAAAACTGATTGCAACGCAATCCACGGCGGCAAGCCTTGAAATGCTGAAATCTTGCGGCGACGCCTGCATTGTTGGCTCGCACGTTAAAAAGGAAGGGGTTGAACTTTCCGATAAAAATATTTCCGACGAAAGCAACAACGTCACTCACTTTTTACTCGTCCGCCGCGGAAACGTGGACGGTAATGCGAAATCGCAAAAAATATATTTTTCGCTGACCTGTAAAAACGTCTGCGGCGCGTTGGTTGCGGTTTTGCAGCCGGTAAAAGAACACGGCATAAATATGACGAAAATCGAGTCGCGCCCCGTAAAGGACGCGCCCGACGAGTACGCGTTTTTTATAGAGATTGAAGGCGATTATTCTTCGCCGCAAATACGCCTTGCGTTGAAGCAGATGCAGGACCTTTCGAAATCATTTAAAATTTTGGGCTGTTACTGAAAGAGCAGTAAAATTGCAAAACAGCCCAGCCCCTGCACAAATTTTACGGCAATGAATTTCAGCGGATTTATCTTGGCTTTTACAAGGTAGCAAAGCTGTTGCAACAGTATGGAAAGTCCGCCGAAAGTTATTAAAAATCCCGCAAGCGGCAGGGTGAGTTTTGCGCCCGTAGCCGATAACGCGCGGCAGCCGGAAGTGGCTTCAATCAGTCCGCTGCACACGGCGGACGCGGCGGCTTCGTCAAGGAACAGTCCCAGAAGTTTTTCAAGCGGCAGAAGTATATTGAAGTCGTGCGCAATCTGTCCCGCAACGCAGAAGAAGGCGATAAATCCGCCCGCTACGCAAACGGAGATTACCGAACCGTAGAAAGAGTTGTACAAAACGTTTTTATCCTGCGCTGAGCGGCGGTACTCGCGTTTTTTACCCTTTCTTGATATAAGACACAAAATAAGTGCAATAACTAATACGGAAGTTAAGTGTGCTAAAAGAATTTTCCAGCCGGCGGATTTGTCGTCAAGCATTTTGACGCCAACGCTGCCTATAATGAACAGTGGTCCGCTCGTCGAACACAGCGCGGAAAGTTTTTTGCAGTCGCGCTCGTTTACGGCTCCGCTGTCGTAAAACTCGGCTACCGCGCGCGAACCTGCGGGATAGCCTGAAAATATGCTCATAATAAAGCATACGGCGGCAGCCGGCGGCAGTCCGAAAAATCCCGTAACTTTTTTAAGCGGCAAGGCGGCTTTTTCGGCAATGCCCGTCTTGATGAAAATAAGCGTTATCACCATAAAGGGGAACAGCGACGGCGCAACGCATTCCGCCCACAGCGCAAACCCTTTAAAGCAACAGTTTATATAGCGTTCGGGGTATATCGTGAAAGCGCCCGCCATAAATACAAGCGCGCAGCTTAAGATTGTCCAGCCGATAATTTTAAAAATTTTCATTCACTATAAAATTATTTAAAAGGAGTTGTTAATATGAGTAAAACTTTGGGACTTGCTCTCGGCAGCGGCGGCGCGCGCGGTATCGTACACGCGGGTTTTCTGGCGGCATTGGACGAAGCGGGTATCCGTCCCGACTATATAACGGGCTGTTCGATGGGTTCGGTGGTCGGCGGCAGTTACGCGAGCGGACTTTCCGCAAAAGAAATACGCGACGCGTTTTTAAGCCTTAAATTTTTTGACCTGTTTGATTTTTCGCCCGTGGCGATTACCAAAATGGCGCTTTTGAGAAGCAAAAAGATTTACGATTTACTTGCCGAAAATCTGAAAGTCGAAAATATAGAAAAGTTCCCCATACCTTTCAAATGCGTCGCAACGGATTTGCTTTCGGGTAAACTTCACGTATTCGATAAGGGCGACGCGGCGCTTGCAATACAGTCTTCAAGCACGATACCGGGAGTGTTCCGCCCCGTTAAGTTTGAAGATAAACTTCTTGTGGACGGCGGCTGCCTTTGCCGCGTGCCTTTCCAGCTCGTAAAGGAAATGGGCGCGGACGTGGTTGTTGCGGTCGACGCTCTGATTAACACTTCCGAGCCGGTTGAAAAACTTAACAATATAGTAAGTATGCTTTTGCGCGTGTTCGACGTAATGGACTGGCATAATTCGTCCGTTTTAAAAGAGCGCGACAAAGACGTTTACAACCTGTGGTTAGAACCCGAGTTAAAGGGCGTAACCGCATATCAGGTAAAGGATTTGGAAAGGATTTACGACGAAGGTTACGACCTTGGCAAAAAGAACGTTCAAAAGATAAAAGAACTTTTGAAATAAAATGTATTTATTCGATTTGAACGGCAGCGAAGCTGTTGCACATAAGAAGTAAAAGAGATGGATAATTTATTTTCTGATTTATATAACGACCGCAAACCGTTAGCGGAAAAAATGCGTCCTGCAAGTCTGGACGATTTTGTAGGACAGCAACATATTATCGGGGAAGGGAAACTGCTTCGCCGTTTAATTCAGGCAAAAAAAGTGCCGAGCTGTATTTTCTACGGTCCGCCGGGAACGGGCAAGACGACGCTTGCAAGAATTATCGCCGAAACGACCGGCGGCAATTTTGCTATGCTGAACGCGATTTCAAACGGCGTGGCAGACGTTAAGGTTGTTATCGAAGAAGCGAAAAAAACTTTTGAAATGTACGGCAGGAAAACTTACCTGCTTCTGGACGAATGTCACAGATGGAGTAAAGCCCAGAGCGACTCGCTTTTGGCTGTACTGGAATCGGGACAGGTTGTTTTGATAGGTTCTACTACGGAGTCGCCCAATTACAGTATGACCCGCGCAATAGTAAGCCGCTGTACGTTGTTTGAGTTTAAGCAGGTAAACATTGAAGATATTAAAAAGGCTTTGAAAAGAGCGATAGACGCGCCCAACGGATTAAAGGATTTTAATGTCAGGATTGACGATGAAGCATTGACTTACTTTGCAACGGCTTGCGGCGGGGACGTCCGCAGTGCGTTAAACGGACTTGAAATAGGTTCATTGACGACCCCGATAAGCGCGGACGGAACAATAGTTATAACGAAAGAGATTGCTGCGGAATGCTTGCAGAAAAAAGCGCTGAGTTTAAACGACGACAACTTCTATCATATATTGAGTGCGTTCTGTAAAAGTCTCCGCGGAAGCGATAAAACGGCTGCGCTGTATTATGCAAACAGATTGATTGAAGCGGGTTGCGAGCCCCAGCTTTTAGCGAGAAGAACGATAGCGCACGCAAGTGAAGACTGCTGTTCGGCAAAGGCTTTGAATACTGCCTGTAACGCCTTGTTTGTGCTGAACAACTTGGGTATGCCGGAAGGTAATCTTGCATTGACGCAGGCTATTATAGAAGTGTGTGAAGCGCCTAAGACTAACCGCGTTGTCGTTGCAATGGGAATGGCAATGGACGACGCCAAAAATCATCCCGACGACAGAATTCCCGAATATTTGAAAAACCATACCGAAGCAAGTAAGAAGTACAAATATCCGCACG
>CAOMHR010000036.1 GCA_948482865.1 Christensenellaceae bacterium | reverse complement strand
AAGCGGACGACGCAAAATTTGACAGCATTATGCAAGAGGTGGTTAAGACTTGCAAGAAGGTTGAACCTGATTGCAGAATAATTCTTTAATCAAAAAGGAGTTTGTGTTATGAATACACTTATTCTCGTGCTTTCACTCGTAGCGGGTGTTGTCGGTACGGGGGTAGGCGGCGTGTTAGGCGTCTTACTCAAAAGCAAAGGCAACAAAGTTATGAGCAGAATACTGAGCTTTGCCGGCGGTGTTATGGTCGGTATAGTCGTTTTTGAAATGTTGCCCGAATCTTTTGAGGCGTCGGAGATTGCAATAAACAGCCGCTATGGAGTATTCGTAACTCTTGCATCGGTGGTATGTGGTATTGTAATTATTTTCGGACTGAATAAGTTGCTCGATAAAATTGAAAATATAAGAGAAACACATAGAAGTCCCAAAGAATTGCACCATGAAACCGCTGTTTTACAAATAACGAAAAACAGCGCAGAAAACAAAAACGATACAAAATCGTTATTAAAAGCAGGCATTATTATGTTGCTTGCAATAACATTGCACAATTTGCCCGAAGGAATGGCAATCGGCGCAACAGGAACAGCAGAACTAAAAATGGGTATTCTCGTTGCGATTTTGATTGCAGTACATAACGTACCCGAAGGAATGGCGATTTCCGCACCTTTGGCAAGCGGTGGCGTGAAAGCGTGGAAAACAATTTTACTTACCGCATCCGCAGGTGCGGCAACCGTTGTCGGTGCTGTTATTGGTCTTGCAATCGGCGGAATCGGACAATTAGCTATATCTATTTGTATGGGGTTAGCAGGTGGCGCAATGCTTTATGTTACATTCTGCGAGATAATTCCGCAAGCAATACTTATGGACGAGGGACGAATTCCCGCAGCAAGTATGTTAATCGGAATTTTATGTGCTATGATATTTGTTTACCTATTCTAAAAAAATTTTGGAGGATAAAAAATGAAAAAGGTATTTAAGTTGGAAGATTTGGACTGTGCGAACTGCGCCGCAAAGATGGAACGCGCAATCGCAAAAATTGACGGAGTAACTTCCGCCACCGTGAGCTTTATGAGCCAAAAATTGACAATCGAAGCGGACGACGCAAAATTTGACAGCATTATGCAAGAGGTGGTTAAGACTTGCAAAAAGGTAGAACCTGATTGCAAAATCATTCTTTAATCATCGGGAGTTATTTTATGAAAAGGTTAGCAATGAGCAGAAAGGAAAAGAAAAATCTTATACGAATACTTGTCGCTCTCGGCTTATTCGGTATAATTTTCATTACCGATTTGGTTGTCGAACTTGGCGAAGTATTTGACAGTAGTTACGGCTGGTTATTTCCATTTGCTCTTTATTTAGTAGTATATCTGATTATCGGATATGACGTGCTTTGGAAAGCAATTCGCAACATAGCGCACGGTCAGATATTTGATGAAAACTTTCTAATGTGTGTTGCTACACTTGGCGCATTTGCGCTCGGCATATACAGAGGCGTTTCAGGACTTGAAATCGAAGGTTTTGACGAAGGTTGCGCTGTGTTATTGTTCTATCAGGTCGGTGAATGGTTTCAAACATACGCTACCGGGAGATCGCGCAAATCAATTTCCGCGCTTATGGATATTCGCCCCGACTATGCAAACGTTAAACGTGGCGACGGATTTGAACAGGTCGATCCGAGCGAAGTTAAAATCGGAGATATTATTGTAGTCAATCCGGGTGAAAAAGTACCTTTGGACGGTGTTATTGTAAAAGGTGCGACAACGCTTGATACAAAAGCTCTTACGGGTGAGAGCTTACCGCGCGATGTAGCCGAGAACGGCGAAGTTATCAGCGGTTGCGTGAACTTGACGTCGCAAATAGAAGTTAAGGTTACGAAAGAGTTTCACGATTCTACCGTTTCCAAAATTCTTGACCTTGTGGAAAATGCATCGTCGCAGAAATCGAAGGCGGAAAACTTTATTACCAAATTCGCAAAGTATTACACGCCTGCGGTTGTTATTGCGGCAATACTGCTTGCGATTATTCCGGGTGCAATCACTTCCGATTGGTCGTCGTGGGTGTACCGTGCATTGAGTTTCTTGGTAGTTTCTTGTCCTTGCGCTTTGGTTATATCCATACCCCTATCATTCTTTGCGGGTATCGGTGCTGCGTCAAGATACGGCATTTTGGTAAAAGGCTCTAACTATCTTGAAAAGTTTAATAAAGCAAATACGTTTGTCTTTGATAAAACGGGTACACTTACCAAAGGTAACTTTGTTGTAACGAAGATTAACCACAATGGCGACAGTGATGAGATATTAAGACTTGCCGCTATTGCAGAGCAAGACTCAAACCACCCTATTGCACGTTCGATTGTGTTAGCATACGGCAAACAAGTTGAAAGAGGTTATACTCTTACGAATATAGCCGGTGCGGGTATCGTAGCTACTCGTGATGAAGATACAATCTATTGTGGCAATGAAAAGTTAATGGAACAAAACGGAATTAAGTTCGTTAAAGAGGACGGACTTGGTACGGTTGTTTATGTAGCTCACAACGGTAAGTTCAAAGGCTCGCTTTTAATTGCCGACGAAATTAAGGATGAATCTCAACAGGTTATCGGCGAACTCAATGCAATGGGTTGTCAAACGGTTATGCTTACGGGCGATAACGAAGCGATAGCAAGCAATGTAGCAAGCCAAATTGGTCTTACGGGTTATAAAGCGTCGCTCTTGCCGCAGAACAAGGTTGAAGAAGTCGATAAAATGTTAAAAGCAAAAGGACAGAAAGACGTGCTGTGCTTTGTCGGCGACGGTATTAACGACGCCCCCGTTCTTATGCGTTCGGATATAGGCATTGCTATGGGCGGCGTTGGCAGCGACGCTGCAATCGAAGCATCTGACATTGTTTTGATGAAAGACGATTTGCGTGGAATATCGCTTGCAAAACGTATTGCAAGAAAGACTATGACAATCGTTTTAGAGAATATTTGGTTCTCTCTTATTGTTAAACTTGCTATACTCGTTCTATCGGCTTTCGGTATCGCAAATATGTGGATAGCCGTATTCGGTGACGTGGGCGTAGCTGTAATTGCAATACTCAATGCTATGCGTGTAAATTCTAAATACACTAAAAAGCCGAAGAGTAAAGCAAATTTACCGCAAACGACGACAAATTAAAATACTGACAAAAGCGGAAATAATTATATTCCCGCTTTTGGTTTTTCGGAGAGTTCAATTATATGTATAACTCGCAAGATAAAAAATTTAATGATTCTAACTTTCTGTCAGAAGTTGAGCAAGCGGCGGATTTGTTCCATTTACTTGGCGATTTAAGTAGATTAAGAATTTATTTATTGATTGCTGAACATGACAGAAGTGTTACAGATATAGTTGAGTTGACTCATTTAACACAATCTAATGTTTCTCACCACTTAAAGCTATTAAGGGCAAAAGGGCTTGTTTTAAGCAACCGTATAGGGAAATCGGTAATATATTCGATAAATAAGGGAAATTCGTTGTGTTGGAATAAAATTGATATAGTATATAAATTACTCAATCTATAACGTGGCAAAGCGAAACAAAAGATGTCAAAACGAAATGAAAAACATATGATGGTCGAAGAATTAAGTTATGCTTGTTGTCCGAATTGCAAAAATATTCTTATTCAAGCAAGTACGGTTGTAAACGGGTATATTGTTTGCGCAAAATGTTCACGCACAATCCATATTGAAATACAAAGCGGCAAGGTTATTACGAATATAGAAAAAGATTAAATTCAAGGACGTTCGGAAACGGGCGTCCTTTTTCTTTTTAATAAGTGTTTTTTTGACAAAGGCTCTCATTTTCCAAACGCCTATAAATGATATATTGTGCATAGGCGAAAAGCTATTTTTGCCTATAATCAAATATCTTTCTGTTGAGAGCTTACATACAGAATAAATCAAAAAGCCGGACAGAGCAATACTGCCTTAATTAAGGGAGTGGCTTTGTTCGTCTTTTTTTATTGCCTTCTTCCGCTGGCGTATTGCTTTGGCGGTGTAAATGGCGGTAATCAGAGTTCACGACGGAATGAATAATATCGACGTTGAGGTTACAGAAGAATTTGCGGCGGCGTATGCGGAAATGGAACGTCTGGAACGGCTGACGGAACGCAAAGAAACACGGCGGCATCAGTCATTGGATAAGTCTATGGAACACGGCTTTGACGTTGCCGACCCAAGCGAAAACACATTTGAGAAAATCGAGCAGTCCGAGCGTAATCGGCAACTTTATCAGGCTATTTCTCACCTTTCGCCGGAACAGCAAAAGCTCCTTTTTGAAGTATATTTCGAGTACATACCGCAAGTAGAAATAGCACGTCGTGAAGGCGTATCGAAGTTCGCTATAAACAAGCGGCTTTCAAGAATTTTGGCAAAGCTTAAAAAAAATTTACAATAGACCGTCTACTACTCCTTTTTTCGTGGCTTTTAAGTGAAGGGCTTACCGCTCTATCTTAAAACAAGGAGTAAACAGAAAGATGACGTTAAGTGAAATTCGGGAAGATTTATGGGAGATAAGATATTATTTTACGCACAAAGCAGCATTTGACGGTGCAGTAAAACTTATAGGCACAAATGCGGTTGTGGAAAAGGTTGAGCGTTACAACAAGATTTTTCAGAACGCCCCCGCCCGTATGTACGATTTATATTTAGGACTATATGTAAACGGCTATACACAGGAAGCTTACGCCTATGAAGCCGGATACTGTCCGCAGCACATTCAAGAACTCAATAAACAGCTTGTGCTGTATTTGCAAAAGGTTGTGAACTGAAATCGAAGCTCCGAGAAATCGGGGCTTTTTTATTGTCTTAAATCAGTAGTTTTCCGTAATTTGGGCGTGGAAATCCGTGTTTGAGCCGAGCTTGCTCCTGTGGTTTATTCGGTGGCTTTCGCCCTATAATGGCGGTGTAATCAGCGAACGGGCGGACAGCTCCGATTAGTGCGGTTTTGCAAAGTAAAGGTGGCCGCCTACCGCTTATCGCACGAAACGGAAAGTTTCATATAAGTCCCGTCGCAGGTTACAAAACTATAACTTAATATCGGACAAGCAGACTTGCGGAAAACGCAGACGTGCTATCCAAAACTGAATTCAATGTCAAGGAGAATTATTATGGCAAATAAACCTAATGAAAAGCCGGCAGAACAGCCGGCAGCGTCGAACCGTTACTCAGAACGCAGATGGATGAAACCGTCGAAGCGCGCAAAAGGTTACGCCGAAGAACGTAAAGAGAAAGTGCATAAGTTCGGCAAGAAAGAAGGCGAAGAACTTACGGAATACGACAAGGGATTGCGTTCCGGTTATTTACTTTGTCAGTCCGACCACGCGGGACTTTACAAATTCAAGAAGGCAATCGGCGAAGGCAAAACCCCCGAAGAAGCTTTTGCAATTTCCAAAACCAAAGGAAAGGGCAACGGCGCGGCTTAAAAAATCAAAATCACAAGGAGAACAATTATTATGGCAAACAAGACTAACGGCAAACAGGTACTCGTCGAGCGTGAAACTTACGAAAAAGACGGTAACACCTACTTTTCGCACGTTATCAAAGGCAAAATTCGCGGTAAGGACGTAAAGGCAACCGTCGTTCCCCACGACGTAGGCGGTTACGCAATTCTGGATATAGTGTTCGGTGAAAAACCTACGGCAGAACTCGTTTTGAAGCCTTACGAAATTAAGGACGAAAAAACGAAAAAAACGGTTAAGGGCAACACCTACGCCGTTCGCTCGGTTGACGAAGCTACGGGCGAAATATACGAATGTCCCGTAAAGCCTTTCCGCAACTCGGACAAAACGATACTCACTATGCTTATCGGCTAATTCCGTAAGCTGAATACTAACGAACTGCGGCTTGCAAATCTTTCTGTAAGCCGCATTATTTTTAAGGAGATTATTTATGACAAAAAACACAATTAAAACCATTATTATGGTCGTTGCAATTTTGCTTGTATTAGCTCTTGCTGGCGGCTGGATAGCACAATCGGTTGTAAGCAAGCAGAAAGAACCCGTATATAATCAAGCAGCCGATAACGCAAAAGACGGTATGCAGGTTGAATTAGAGAATAACGACAGCGGAATACAGTTTGCGTCTGCAAGAATTGCTACGGAAGATTATGGGAAATACGGAGTGTCGGCATTAGCCGAATCCGCTTACACGCTTAACGCAACCATAACACCCGAAAACGCACCAAATAAAAATCTTACTTGGGTGTTGAGTTTTGCAAACCCTTCGTCAAGCTGGGCAAACGGCAAAACGCCTACGGACTATGTAACTGTGTCAAGTTCAGGATTGCGTGCAATCCTGTCGTGTAAGAAGGCTTTTGGCGAACCTATCGTCGTTACGGCGACGTCTGACGCGAATAATACGAAATCGGCGACGTGTAGGCTGAATTACAAGCAGAAGATCACCGACGTAACTTTTTCTTTCGGCACTATGACTTACAGCCCTATGGACGGTAATTTTTTCCACAATACGGGGTTAAGGCTGGCGGATTGCAAGATTTTTCCTACATTCGCCAGAAACATTACCGTTGACTATTCCGTAGAAATTACAAGGTCAACAGTCTACACTGTTGCTGCGGGCAATACAAGCGTAAGATTTGAAATGTTGCCGAGCAAAACTTTTACCGACTTATTGAAAAATCTGGGCTATAACGTTAGCGGTTTACTGACCTATACGTTTGCGGAGAATACCGATAATTCCGGCACGGTTGAACATTATTTTGATGCGGGTTGGGCGGAAAGCATAACGGGCGCGCCTTTAACCGCAGAAACAAAAAACGAGCTTATTAACTATATAGGCGGTAAATGTGGCGTTTATTATCAGTTGTTTTGCTATGCGGGCGACTTAGCCGAGCCTGTGCATATCTACAATATCTATCTCGATTTTAATGATGTTAATAGCGAATTTGAAATTGACAATGTAACGTTTGATAAGTCGGAAATAGAGTTTTAAGGGGGTGTAGAATGAGTAACGAATTTCAAAAACATAAAACAAGAGATACCGTTAAATGGATATTAACACTTCTTGCTTTTATTCTTGTCGGGATAATGCTCACGGGAATAATACTCGGTTGGTTTGATAAGAAAGCGGATACTTCCACGACAGGCGAACCGCAACAATCTGGGACAAGCGGGTTTGAAATAGACGAAGTTTACAATACGAAAGCTATGTCGTTGGCGGTAAACACTTATGCGGCAAGCGTTCCGAACAGTTATACGGTAACGGCAACTATAATGCCTTCTACGGCTGAAAATAAAAATGTAGATTGGTCTGTTGAATTTGTAAATGCGTCATCGGATTGGGCGAAAGGAAAGACGGCAAGTTCTTATGTAAAGGTAACACCCGCGTCAACAGGTAGTGCAACCGCAACAGTAACGTGTTTGCAAGCCTTTGGGGAGCAAATAAAGGTCGTGGCGAAAAGTAACGAAAACGCAAGCATATCGGCTTATTGTGTTTGTGAATATTATGAGCGGATAAGCTCTGTAACAGGTTCATTTACCGGTTTAAATAATTTCGATACGTCTAAATCTGTCAATGAGTGGAGTTATATAACAAGTGGTAAAATTTCAACGAGTATGCAGGGCGATATGAACGGCTTATATGAAATTACAGTTGGCTATAGTACTTCAAGTTCCGATTATACGATAGCTGAAAACTTACACGATATTGAAGTAACGCTTGAACCTACGCAAGAGTTCAGAACGGCAATGAAAGCGAAATACTCTGATTACGAATGCGCGCCTGTATCTTTTATGGGTAATAACGGCTCGGTTGCTATGGAAGTTCCGCAGAATTACGGTACAGGCTGCTATTTCCCATTGACGGGTATGACAACATTATCCGATTTAAGTGGCGACCCGATATTTATGATTTCAATTTGTGATTACGCAAATGAAATATTGTGCGCTAACCCTAATATGAGCTTTATGAACGTAACAATTAAAATTGAAGGCGACTATAACGATTTTACTACTACGTTTAAAGTTAAAGCAAAACAATCTTCTCTGCCTACAAGCGCAACGGGCTTGAAAGTGGATAAAACGATATTGAACTTTTAGGGGGTGCGCTTATGGGAAAAACAATAGCAAAAATAGTTGCTTATGTTTTAGTTGCGCTTGCTTTGGTTGCGGTTGTTGGGCTTATCTATAAGTACACTAACGGCTTTAACGAAGATTTTAAAACCTTTTATGTTGAATACAACGGCAAGCAAATTTTGACAGCGGATAATAAACTGACTTTGGAAAATGACGAAACCTACACCTTTAATGTTAAATATACTTTCGACAATGAAAAAACCGAGCCGAAAGATTATAAGGTAAAAATCATACCGAACGTAGAACGGGATTTTGATTATACGGTAAATGGTGAAAAGTATCTTTATTCCAAAACGGGCGAGATTACGGCAGCGTTCAATCTGAAAAAAGAACAAGCGCAGTTTTTAATAACAATCCCCGCAAGATTTAATTTGCAAACGGCGTTACAGTCCATATACAGCGGTAAAAACGTATCTGTTCCGTCTGATGCAGAAACAAACAATCCATATCCTTATAGGCTGGTAGTAGCGTCTTATAACGGCAAAGTAACTTATAACATTGATTTAAAAATCGTAGACGCAGGCATTAAAGATATTACGTTAAATCCGGACAAAATATATTTTGGCGGCGAAAATAAAAATGAAGCTCCTGCAACGCCTACGGAACGCGGTTACAATATTGAATATCTTTTTAGCGGCGACGCTACGAATTTATCTGATTTAAGTCTGGAAGGCGCAACGCAGGCAAAAGCCGGTGAAATCGTATCGTACAAAATAATAATCGGCGATAGCAACTATTCAATATCGGGTATGCGTATCAGCGTTATGAACTCAACCGAAATTGTAGAGATTATCGAAACAAACGGCGTATACTCGTTTACTATGCCGCAGGGCAATGTTTATGTTTGGATATACTTTGAATATACTTCGCCGCAGGACAAAACTATGTACGCCATTGAGTATGACACTCTGGGTAATGGCTCTTTGTTAAGTATTGATTTAGACTGCCCAGATAAAGCGGTGGCAGGTGAAACTGTAACACTTACGGTTAGGCTCAAAGATTTAAGCGACGCGTTCGACGATTATTACCCTGTTGAGATTACGCACATTGTACTGAACGATATGGAAACAGGCGAAGAAATTAGTGATTTGGGCGCAGGCGAAGGCTCTTTTACTTTTACTATGCCCGAAACTCCCGTAACGATAATGTTTTATCTTATGAGAATTTAGGGGGTGCTATGGTAAAGCGAGAATTATTTAAAAAATTAGGTTTATCTTTGCTTGCTCTCTTTCTCTGCTTTATAACGGTATTTTGCGGACAGGGTAACTACTTGTCCGCATCTGCCGACAGCGCGGACAGCGTACAAGCGAATTACGAAAGCACCAACGTATTAAACAACCTTAAAGGCTCAATCATAGGCGGCAAGGAATTTGATTTGGCGGACTATCCGCATAACAGTAAAGGCAAGCCGCAAATAATTTCTTTCGTTGAGTTCTGCTATTCTTACTACGCCGAAAAACAGTCTGATTACGGGCTTTACGTCTATGTGTACAATCCACAAGATGTTGCGTTTGATATGTCAACCGTTCGCAATAAAATTCAGTTTACATACGGCTCTGTACCGAGCTACACAAAGTACACTTTGGAATTTATAAATTATTCAACCGAAGCGGGCTACGAAGGGCGGTTCTGGAAGTTCAAAGTTAAGCTCACGGACGAACAGCGGACAAGCATATTACGGGAACTTGACGAAGCAAACCGTATTTACAAAATAAGCGGCATTGAACTATCTATCAGAAATACGGTAACGGAATACCCGTGTGGACAGACTTATACTTATAAAGGCTATGCACTTGGATACGGTTCAGAGTTGGCACAATCAGATACACTTTCTTGCAAGGTTGACGGGTTCGATAAATACTTGTCGTTAGATGTGCGCTCAACCTATTACCGTCCGAAAGGCAGTAATGGTTCAGCGCATAAGCAGGATACATTACATTCCGTTTACTTTTCCGTACCTGACGCTATTATAGACGAATACGGCGAAATGACTGCAGTTCACGCGACGTGGTTGAACGCTTACACCGCCCCTATATTTGTAACGGGCAATAAGGACTTTTATGATAATTTTGTAGGGTTAGTAGGTAAGGAAAATCCGTCAACCGATTACGGTTTTCATACTAATTCAAAAGGTACATATTTAGGTGGATTTTATTTTGTCAATTATTCTCACGGCTACAATTTTTCGGGAACGCAAAACGAAATTTCAAAACTTAATTATGTATTCTATGCTGACAATGGCGACGCGGATAATTATACTCTGCCTGCTGAGCTTCTTATAGGCGACAGTAAGACCGGTAAGAAAGGTTGGTTTGAAACGTATACGGCAAAGTATGGCGGCGAAAAAGTCATAGGCAAATACAGTAAGGCGTTGTTCGAGAAATATGACGATAAGTTTACCGATATAATGATTACCGAAAAAGATACCTTTAAGCTGACGAGCGTTACAAGCTCACAAAACTTATGGCAGAAAATTTGGGGTACTTCAACATCATATACGAACACCTATAATATGCGTGCGATACAGAAAGTAACATTAGACGATATAAATAACGCATTGAGTACGTCCACGTTCTGCGACGAGTATTTTGTTGCCGAAACAGACTATGACGAATTTCAAGACTATGTTAAAAAGGCGAAGGCAAAAAAAGAAACCGTATACTTGTTCAGATATAAGCAGTCCGAATATTTTGCGGTTGAACAATGTCAAGGCAAGTACAAAACGGGCTTTCACATGCAGATGGTCGGGGATATGAATATGCCGACTTACGGACGGTACTTTACGGATACTAATACGAACGCTTACCTTTGTCAAATGTGGGTGCAGCTCGACTTTGATATAATCGACCTTACCTTTACGAAGGATAATGTCGATACGGTTATTCCCGTTATAATGTCGCCTATGGATATAGCCGCAGACGGTACACCGCCGTTGATTACGCAGAAAGACGGCGGGCTTAAATGGTGGCAGATATTATTGGGAATTATCGCGCTTATATTCATTGTCTGGCTATTATTAAAGTTTGCGCCGCTTATTGTTTTTGCCGCAGGTAAGGTTGTAACTACGCCTTTCAAGGCTATCGGTGCGGTATTCAAAGCGGGCAAGAAACGACGAAAGGCTGATGGTGAACGACAGAAAGAAAAAGCAAATAGGAAAATTGAAAAGGAACGTAAAAAGGTCGAGCGGTTAAGCAATAAAATTTCTACCCGTAACCATAAAAAGATTGTCAAGGGCAACAAGAAAATCAAGCGTGATGCTAAAAAAGTTAATGTGCCTGTTTTGAAGAAAAAAGTATTGTCGGGCGAAATTAGTCGTTGGGATTTAAGCCGTGCGGAAACTTACGCTCTGGAACAAGACGCAGAATATACCGAAATTATGGATATGTACGACGAAGCCATGAATACAAGCTATGACCCGTCCTTTGACGACGATTACGACGATTGGTGGTAAAAAGCTGAAAGCACTTTAAGACGAAATGCGCCGACGATTCTATAAGAACCGTCGGCGTAGTTAAATCAAAATAAAACATAAGGAGTTTTTATGAAAACGCTTAAACGCATAATTGCCATAACGGTGATTATACTGCTTGCGTTGACTGTAAGTTATCTGGTTTATACGGGGGTACAAGTCAATGCATAGGGCAATCAATATCATATTTACACTAATGATAAGCGTCGGGCTGGTATTGCTCGGCGTATTTATTTTCAGTTCGTCTTATTTAAGGCTCTGGGAAACGCTGCAAGATTTCGGGCGGTCTGTCGGGTATTACTTTTGTGAAGTGTTCGGCATATCCCATAATATAACTCCAACCGTCATTGACAGCTCACAGGCGTCGGAAGGGATAACTATTCCATTACCGAATGATTTTACGGCATTTAAGGCAGACGCATTATTGTACTTTCAGTTGCTTATAGATAAGGGCAATTTTCACGGTTGGACAAGCCATATTGCGGGGGTAATGACTGAAATTATGAAGTTCAGCATTATTCTGATACCCTGTTTTATAGGTATA
>CAOMHR010000035.1 GCA_948482865.1 Christensenellaceae bacterium | reverse complement strand
GTTCGGGGGCATAGCTCAGCTGGTTAGAGCGCTTGCTTGACATGCAAGAGGTCGATGGTTCAAGTCCATTTGTTCCCACCATAAATACGGGGATATAGCACAGTTGGTAGCGCGATACGTTCGCAACGTATAGGTCTGGGGTTCGAATCCCCATATCTCCACCAATAACGATCTAAAACGAACCATTATTTAAGTTTATTTTAGATCGTTAATTTTTTATAAGGAGAAATATTATGAATATAGAAACTATAATTGCGTTAATAACAGCCGGAATAGCTTTTATTACATCTGTTGCCGGGTTTACTTATAATCTTATTCAGAACAGAAAGGACAGGATTCAAAAAGTTATTTTGGAAAACAGAGTAAGCTATATGAACCAAATCAGACAGGGGTTTACCAATATAATTGGTTTGGGCAATATTAGAGCGATAAAACTGGCGCAATCTGACTCCAATGTCATGAAAATATATACCGAAAAATTTTTTTACGGCTACGGCAAGATAAAAACATATATAAAACCGTTTTATAAAATAGATAAAGAGCTTTTAACGGCGTTGGATAGTTTATATGACTGCGTTTTATCTTCTCTTTGCGGCGATAAAGAGAATATTAATTCGATTGACAAATTAAGGGAATCTTTTTCCGATAAATATCTTAAATACGATTGGGCATATTGGAAATACATACAACGCCAAAAAGACGGAAACTATATGAACAGCGACGATGCGTTTGACGGCGTATATTACAAATTAGAAGAAGATATTCAAAAGAATTCTTAGGTTATTAATTTTTTATCGATGACATTAAAGTACGGACCGAAGCAGTCCGTACTTTTTATAAAATTAAAGGGCGCGTTACAATTTTTACTATTGCAAAAAATGTGTAAATAGTATATAATTATTACAAGATAAAATTCTTATCAAGGGGGCGGCGTTATGTGGTTTTGGTGGCTTATGTTGGTTTGTAATGTGCTTATACCTGTTTTCACCATTATCGCGGGTTGGTTTATGTGGAAACACGCGCCGCGAGAAATAAACGGCATTATCGGGTACAGGACAAAACGCTCTATGAAAAATGAAGATACGTGGAAATTTGCGCACGCTTTTTGCGGAAAACTTTGGTGGATAACGGGGTGGATTGTTTTCGGCGTATCGGCAATAGTTTTAATTCCGTTTTACAACAGCGCCTATGTGACAATCGGTATTGCAGTAGTGGTCACCGTAGTCATTCAATGCGTCTTATTGTTGACGTCCTATATTCCAACTGAAATTGCACTATATAAAACATTTTCAGATGACGGCGCGCGCAGATAAAATTAATTCAGCGGTTAAATTTAAGATTAATTATAATTAAATTTTAAGGAGAAAATTATGTCAAAAATACTTGAACTGATTAAGGATAACTGTCCCCGGAATCATCCCTGCCCCGCGGTAAACGTATGCCCTGTAGGCGCGCTTTCGCAAACCGGTTTTGACGCGCCTGTTATAAA
Organism: Christensenellaceae bacterium; assembly: GCA_948482865.1. Lineage (GTDB taxonomy): Bacteria > Bacillota > Clostridia > Christensenellales > Borkfalkiaceae > Coproplasma. The sequence continues at coordinate 10,698 of CAOMHR010000035.1, read as the reverse complement.
CCACAACATATGTATAAAATGCGGCAAATGCTCTAATTTCTGTCCCAAGAAAGCATTGGTTCTCAAACAGTACAACTAAAAACTTGCTAACGCAAATGTTTTTATGGAATTTGTTTCAGGCTAACGTTTCTGCATTAGGAAGATAAAAGAAACGGTTTTACAAGGTTAGGGCATTGAAGAATGCGGAGCCGCAATAAATGCAAATTTTCCGTTCGCGATACCGTTGACGGGTTGTCTGATAAAACGGATTAAACGGAAGATGTGAATGACACAGCAAAAAAATTTATAAAGGGATGAGCGTAAATGAAAGATAAAGCGTTGGTCGTAATAGATATACAGAACGATATCACTAAAAATTATAGAGAAATAATAGACAATATCAATGCCGCGATTGATTGGGCGGTTGAAAATAATATTCATATCGTCTATATCAAGCATAACAATTTGTCTGCCGGTACGCGCACGTTCAAGCCCGATACCCGCGGGGCGGAATTGGTTCCCGAGATGAAAATCGCGTCTGGAAACGTTTTCGTAAAAAGCAAGAGCAATGCGCTGACCAGCGAAGGGTTTGCCGATTTTATAAGCGAAAACGGCATAAAGGAGTTTTACGTTGCGGGCGCGGACGCGGTCGCCTGTGTAAAATCGACGTGCTATAATATGGCGAAGAACGGCTTCACCGTTCACGTGCTTTCCGACTGTATTACGAGCTACGATAAAAAGAAAATCCCCGAAATGCTGGACTATTACGAACGCAACGGTTGCAGTATAGAAAGTTTGACTAATTTAAAATGAATCCGACTTTGTAAAATAAGGGGCATTTGCGGCGACGGACAGAAGAAAGCCGGGTCCGGCTTTTAAATAAATAGCTTGCCTGATTTCGGCGGTTGTGGTATAATGACGGAAGAAATACGGAATAATTTATGGAAAAAGGATAACGGGAAAGAACACGCAAAATGAGTGTTGAAAAATTGCAGTGAACAGGCGGTGCCGCGCAAAATCTTGCGGAAGCCGCGGGCTGGTTTTTATAGGCAAATTTGAGCGTGTAAAATTTAAAACCAAACAACAGGGAGGAATATATAAGATGAAAAAGAGATTTTTATTGGCAGGTTTATGTTTGGCTGTTGCAATGCCTGCGGCATTGTCGGCATGCGGAAATCACAGTAACGACAGGGGTGCATTGTCTTCGCCGAACGACGTTTACGGAATGGGCGCGGTATCGACGGCAAGACTTCTGGGGAACAACGTGTCTGCCCGTGCAGTTAAATCTCTCTCGGAAGTTTGTGCAAAATCGGCAGACGTTGCCGCGGGAACTGACGACGGCGTAAAAGAGCAGGCGGAAAAGTTCAACGAGTACTTTACCGCTCTGGACAGTTTTCTCGGCGAAGATATTGTAACTACCGTAACCGAAGCTAATACCGACGGCAGCTATCCGTATAGCACAAAAATGAGTATACGCGGTAAAGATTTTTACGGCGCAGCGGTAGAGTACACAATGTATTATACCGAAACGCTTGTAAAAACCGATACCGACGATGACGGCGAAACCGAAAGCGAATATAACCTTGTAGGCGTAATGGTAATAGACGGCGTGGATTATTACCTTGAAGGCGAACGTTCGGAAGAAGCCGAGCGGGACGAGTCGGAAACCGAGCTTAAAATCCGCGCATACGCAGATCAGACTGATAAAAGATCGTATATTCAAATGGAACAGGAATATTCCGTAGAAGACGGCGAAACCGAAACGGAGTACGTTTACTCGGTTATCTCGGACGGTAAGTTATTAGAACAGACTGCGGTTGAGTTCGAGACGGAAAACAAGGGCGGTAAATCCGAAACGGAATACGAGCTTGAATTCATAAGCGGTACGGCGAAAGGCAAATATACTGTCGAGCGGGAAATTATCGACAATAAAACCGAAATCAAGGTAAAGTACAGCATTGACGGAAAAACCGGAAAGTTCCGTATCCGTGAAATCACGGGCGCGAACGGCGACAAACGGTATGAGTACACTTTTGAAGACAATGATAAAATAATTTTCTAACAAAACACAGCGGTTGCAATTATGTGCAACCGCTGTGTTTTTACGGTGGGGGAAGAAGTCTTTGTTAAATGTCTGTTGCGGCGAATGCTGTTTACAAAATTTCTGTAAACGCGATAAGATGAATTGCAGTATTAATAGGGGGAAAGTTATAAAGGTCAACGGTTTTCAAATCAGGCATATTTCAATGTAACGTAGGAAGAGCAATTGAAAATACGGCGGCAACTTAAAAGCGAAGGTTGCGCGTGGCTTTGAAAATTTAACCAAATTATACAATTTTTTACAATTTGTTATGTACAAAATAAAAATTATGTGGTAAAATATAAGCGGACTGTTGTGCCAGTTGCAACCGTCCGCATAATACAATAAAATTTTGGAGATTTGTTTTTATGGAAATGAAAGATTTCAGACTCGACGGAAAAATTGCGCTTGTTACGGGGGCGTCATACGGCATAGGCTTTGCAATTGCAAGCGGCTTTGCAAAGGCGGGCGCGACCATTGTTTTCAACGATATCAATCAGGAACTTGTGGACAAGGGTCTTGCGGCATATAAGGAAGCGGGCATAAAAGCGCACGGCTACGTTTGCGACGTCACCGACGAAGAAGGCGTGAACGAAACCGTACGCAGAATTGAAAAGGAAGTGGGCGTTATCGACATTCTCGTAAACAATGCGGGCATAATAAAACGCATTCCCATGACCGAAATGACAGCCGCCCAGTTCAGGCAGGTTATCGATATAGACCTTAACGGACCTTTCATTGTTTCAAAGGCGGTTATTCCTTCCATGATTAAAAAAGGACACGGCAAGATTATAAATATCTGTTCCATGATGTCCGAACTCGGAAGAGAAACGGTGTCAGCTTACGCTGCGGCTAAGGGCGGGCTTAAAATGCTTACGAGAAACATCTGCTCTGAATACGGCGAACACAATATCCAGTGCAACGGCATAGGACCGGGTTATATCGCCACTCCGCAGACGGCGCCTTTAAGGGAAAAGCAGCCCGACGGCAGCCGTCACCCCTTCGACAGTTTCATTATCTCGAAGACGCCCGCAGGAAGATGGCTTGAAGCGGACGAGCTTGCCGGTCCCGCGGTGTTCCTTGCTTCCGACGCGTCCAACGCGGTAAACGGTCACATTCTCTACGTTGACGGCGGTATACTCGCGTATATCGGCAAACAGCCCAAATAATAAACGTACCGTTTAATTGCGGTAGCGCCGATTATCAAACCCAAGTATAGGCTTTACGGCATACCCTTTGTTATTACAGGTTTTAAGTTGCTCTCCGACCGAAATTAAAATATTTATAAGCCGCCCGCGCATTTTGCGCGGGCGGCTTTAAGTCTGACGTGAGAGATAATAAATCAACATTTATTTTCTTACGCCGAGTATATGAATACCGCGCGCCTGCGCGAACGAGTAGGAAGAAAGGGGTTTGTTGTATGCGTCGTAAGAGTGCGCGGCAACCCTTATTCTTCCGCGCGTATTGCTTACGACCACAGGCGAATGGTAAAAATCGCCAGTGGCATGCCCGAGCTGCACTATGTCGCCCACTTCGAGTTTTTCAAGCGGGACAACTTCGGCAAACGGACCTATGCCGTCGTTATTGACCAAAAAGTTGTATAAAAATTCTACGCCCGTCCAGGACGGCGTTCTGTCGTTTGCGGAGCGGTAGAACCAGCCGAACGTGGGCGTAAAATTCATAACGCCAGCTCCCGCGTAAATACACTGTGAAGCAAAGTTGGTGCAGTCGCCGCCTATTGCCGAAAAATCGTAAAACGCGGGATTGCGCCCGAACGCCCATTTTTTGGCGTATTCCGCGGCGGCTTGCCTGTTATAGTTTAAAACTTCCATAAATTCATAATATTCGGTTTTTAATAAAAAAGTGACTCAACTAATTGCCGCCGTTCTATTGCAAAATTTATAGGTTTATGTTATAGTGGGAAAGGCGGTGTACCGCTTAAAAATACGTAAGAGGAAATTTACGATGAAGATGATTTACGGCGTAAAAGACAGACCCAAAGCGGGCAGGCTTATCCTGTTTGCTTTGCAGCAGCTGCTTGCGATTCTTGCGGCAACCATTGCGGTGCCTATGGTCGTGCAGAGCACTACGGGCTACACAATGTACACGTCGTCGGCGTTGTTCGGCGCTGGCGTTGGTACAATAGTTTATCTGTTGTTCACTAAATTTAAAAGCCCCGTGTTTTTGGGCAGTTCATTTGCTTTTTTGGGGAGTATGTTTTCCGCTTTCTCGGGCGGTATTTCAATGGCGCTCGGCTTTCTCGGGCTTATTGTCGGTGCGGTGTTCGCGGGGCTTATCTACGTTATAATAGCGGTGATTGTCAAGTTTGCGGGCGTTAAATGGATTGACAAAATTATGCCCGCGGTGGTAATTGGTCCGGTCGTTGCAATAATAGGGCTTTCGCTTGCGGGCAACGCGATAGGCGACCTGACAACGGGCAACGTTACCGAAACCGTTTCAGACTGGATTGTTAAATTTGACGAAAACGGCATACCTTATCTGTTCGAAAATACAGTTCAGAAAATGGTTTGCTCGCCCTACGTCGCGCTCGTATGCGGACTTGTGACGCTGGCGGTCACCATTGTTTGCTCGGTTTACGGCAAAAAGATGATGAAGATGATACCCTTTATTATAGGTATCGTTGCGGGCTATGCCGTTGCGGCGGCGTTCACGGGTATCGGATATGCCGCGAAGTGCGATGCGCTCAAAATAATAAACTTCGAACTATTTAAAAATATGAACTGGAAGTTCTGGGAACAGTACGCGTTCGTACAGCTTATAAGCGGCGACTACAACGCGGGCAAGTTCGGCAATATCGGGGCGTATATCGGAACAATAGCGGTCGCATACATTCCCGTCGCGTTCGTCGTGTTCGCAGAGCATATTGCGGACCACAAGAATATTTCCAGCATAATAGAAGCCGACCTTTTGCGTGACCCCGGGCTTACGCGCACCCTTCTGGGCGACGGCGTAGGTTCTATGGCGGGCGCGTTGTTCGGCGGCTGCCCCAACACCACTTACGGCGAGTCTGTAGGTTGCGTGGCAATTTCGGGCAACGCTTCGGTAATAACCATTCTGGTAACAGCTGGGCTTGCGATAGCCGTTTCGTTCTTCGCGCCCTTTATAACTTTCCTTGCCACAATTCCTTCCTGCGTAATGGGCGGCGTATGTATTGCTCTCTACGGCTTTATCGCGGTATCGGGACTTAAAATGATTCAGAAAGAAGACCTTGGCGACAACAGGAATCTATTTGTTGTATCTGTAATACTCATTGCCGGCGTCGGCGGGCTTGTGCTTACTTTCGGACAGGTAACAATTACCGCGGTCGCATGCTCGCTTATACTCGGCATACTTGTCAACCTGCTTGTAAATATCAGGCGCAAAAAGGACGGCAACGGCGAACAGATTACCATAGAAGAAGTGGCAAACAGCGAAAACGAACAACTTACAAAGGAGAACGGCGGTGAAGACTTATAAAAACGTATTTATTTTCGACCACCCTTTAATCAAGCACAAAATTTCTATCCTGCGCGATAAAAATACGGGAATGAAAGAGTTCCGCGAACTTGTCGAAGAAATTACCACGATTATGACTTACGAAAGTATGCGCGACGTTCAGCTTGTCCCCGTGGAAGTGGAAACCCCGCTTGAAAAAACCGTGCAGTACAAAGTTGCGGACGATTCCATTGCAATAGTCCCCATTCTCCGCGCGGGGCTGGGTATGGTGAACGGCGTTCACAAGGTATTTCCGACGGCAAAGGTAGGGCATATAGGTATGTACCGCGACGAGCAGACTTTGCAACCGCAGGAGTATTACTGCAAACTGCCCGAAGGTATAGAGAACAAGACCGTGTTTTTAATCGACCCCATGCTCGCGACGGGCGGTTCGGCTTCGGACGCTCTGGACGCGCTGAAAAAACGCGGATGCAAAAAAATTAAATTTATGGCGATTATCGCGGCGCCCAAGGGTATCGAGACGGTTGCGGAAAACCATCCCGACGTTCCGGTTTACGTTTCTACCCTTGACAGACAGCTGAACGAAAACGGTTACATATTGCCCGGACTGGGCGACGCCGGTGACAGGCTTTTCGGCACGAAATAATCAAAGCAGGCACAATGAAAAATTTTACCGACGCGCAGATTGCGGAACTTAATAAAATTACCGCCCGTACGGAAGAGCTTTATTCGCCTTTCGCGTGCAGGAGCGCGCAGGCGGTGCGTAAGGAGAACTACGCCGACGTAACCCGCCCGCCCTTTCTAGTCGACGTCGACAAAATTATTCACTGCCCGTTTTTTAACCGCGGCAGCGATAAAACGCAGGTGTTTTCTTTCTATAAAAACGACGATATAACAAGGCGTTCGTCGCATGTCCAACTTGTTTCGCGCATATCGCGCACGATAGGCAGGGCGCTGCGGCTGAACCTTGATTTGATTGAAGCCATAGCAATAGGGCACGACATAGGTCATACGCCTTTCGGGCACAGGGGCGAGTGGTATCTGGACGCGCTATACAATAAAAACACGGGCAGATATTTCAATCACAACGTACACAGCGTGCGGGTACTGCAAAAAATTTCAAACAGCAAACTTACCGTGCAGACCCTTGACGGAATACTTTGCCACTGCGGCGAAAAGGTGAACGGAGAATACCGTCCCGCGCCGCAGAAGAGCGTTGAAGAGTTTGAAAAGACGCTTGAAGACTGCTATGCGGACAGGGAAGTTATAGGCAGGCTACGCCCGTCGACGCTGGAAGGTTGCGTGGTGCGTCTCAGCGATATGGTGGCGTATCTCGGCAAGGACAGGCAGGACGCGCAATTCAGACTTAAAATGCGCATTGACCTGCACGACTTCGGCATAGGCGGCAGCAACAGGGAAATTATAAAAAACGTTGTGGAAGACGTGGTTGCCAACAGTATGGATAAACCTTATCTTTCGGTAAGTCCCGACGTTTTCGAAGCCCTTAAAAAAACCAAGGATGAAAACTACGATAAAATTTACAAGAGCAAACAGGCTACCGCGCAGTATGAAGACGGCGTAAAGCCTATGTTTGAAAGACTGTATTACAGGTTTTTGGAAGAGCTGGATAAAGAAGATAAAAATTCGCTTATTTACGTAAACTATCTCAACGACGGGATAGTGAGCAAAAATTACAGAGAGCTGTACCGCGGCGAAAAGAGCGGTCTTATCCTGAACGACGTCGTGTGCGACTTTATGGCGAGTATGACGGACGATTATTTTCTTGAAGCGTACAGGCATCTTTATCCGGACGACGAGTTGAACGAAAAGGTGAAATTCGTCGGTTATTTTGACGAGTGATTGTTAAAAAATAACCTGAGCCGCCGCGTTTTTAACGCGGCGGCTCATTATCTTTTTTCACCGTTTTAAAATTGACAGAATATAATTTTTGAAGTATAATCTATCGGTACAAAAAATTATCCGTTTATAGGAGCAATTAATGGCAGACAAAAAATCACAAATCCAGCCGACGGTAAAACCTAAATCCGTAACGGCGAAACCCGCAACGGCAACGAAGCCGGCAGCAAAGAGCAGCGCGGCGAAAAAGCCCAAGGCAGCGGCAAAACCTGCAACGGCAACGAAGCCGGCGGCAAAGAGCGGCGCGGCGGAAAAGCCCAAGGCGGCGGCGAAACCTGCAACGGCAACGAAGCCGGCAGCAAAGAGCAGTACTGTGGAGAAACCCAAGGCAGTGGCAAAGCCCGCAACGACAACGAAGCCGATAGCAAAGAGCAGCGCGGCGGAGAAACCCAAGGTTGCGGCTGCAACGGTGGCGAAGCCCCAAAAGAAAAGCACTGTAAAAAGCGAAAAGCCTTCGAAGAGCGGCAGCGTTAAAATAGGCGCTATTGCGTTGAGCAAAAAGCAAATTAAAATAATTGCTATAAGCGCGGCGGCGGTTCTTGTCGCGCTGTGTATAATTCTCGGCGTGGTGCTTGGCGTAAATTCGTGCGGCGGCTCAAAAGGGCGCGACGGCTATCTGAGCAATATAATAATTCCCACCCCGACAAGCGGACAGTACAACAACGGCAGCAGTATAAGACCTTCTGCCAAATACGACGACGTCAGCGCGGGCAAAGAGCATTATTACGACGAAGCGGACGAAGCGTTTTTATACGATTCGAAATACGTTACAAGCACAGTGGTAGGATATCACGGCAGTATAATCGGCACAGTTGAAAGAAACATTCCCAAAACCATGCGCGACGAAGGGTTGGGGGTTTATCCTAAATACGGATACACTCTGTCTACCGTCATCGGTTCGGAAAAAGACAAACTAAACGCCAGATTGGCGCTCATAAACGAGTCAAGTTATCTCACTGCAACCGGCACGGCCAACGCGGGCGGCGGCGGTTATACCTGGATGGATGAAAACGGATTCCTTTACAGCGGAACGCGCGCCGAGCCTGCCGCAACTCTCGATAAGAGCGGCAAGCAGAGAAGACTTTACAAACACTCGGCATCCGTAGGTCTTTATATGGGCGATGTTTCAGACGACGAACCCGGCATTATAAAAGAAGTCACAATGCGCAACCGCGCTTACAACGGTTACGGAGTTACGGGCGTATACGCGCCTGCGGGCGAACTTATCAAAATTCAGCTCAGCGACGAAGATATGACCGCAACGGGCGGAATAGTCATACATATCGGTCAGGCGCTTTATAACGGTCAGGCAAACAATATCTGGGAAACCAAGGGGCAAATGCAGCGTATACCGCACCTGTTGAATACGATGGCGGTAAACAAAAATACCGCCGTGCAGGACCCCGAAACGGGCGTATGGACCGCATACGTCGGTTCGTTTATCGGCGGACCGTTATACATACGCAACATATCGGCTACGTTTACCGCAAGAATTTCCGGCGGGGTTGCATACAGACATTTCATACTCGGCTACACCACGCAGGAAGATTTTGAAGAAAGCTCGGCATCTTCCGCGCCTTATTTCGATCTGGAAGTATGGGACCGCGGCGTGCTTCATTCGGGACCTTTATACTACGCAAATAGTTTTAATTACGAGCAGCTTTACAATGCCGCGGTGCTTTGGGATAAAATTTCCGCCGTGGCAACCACCAACGGAGCTTATCAGGGAATTGTGTTCCTTTATGACCCGTTCGTGGCGGCTGGGGCGGCTGTCGCTTTCCCCGGCAGAAGATCGGTAAACTGCCCTATGAGCTGGATGCCCAATTCGCTTAATTACGACTTGATGGTAACTTCCGGCGGTTGGGGAAACATGCATGAGTATCACCACAATTTCCAGAACTTCGGTATAGGTTACACGGGCGAAGTTACAAACAACGCTTTAACTTTGGTAGATTACAGTCTTTTTACCAAAATTTCAGCCGCAAGGCAGATAACGGCATACGGCGGCGCGGGACTTTCGGGCTGGAACTGCTATACAAGCGCAACCTGGTCGTTGCAGCAGGTAAATGCCAACAATATCAATTCTACAAGCGGGCTTGCGGTTTATTCTACCCTGATGCACAATCTGGGACAGGACGCCTTCATTAACGCAAGGGGAACCTGGGGCGTAAATTACTTCAACCGCTGGTCGGAACTTACCCATCTTGATTTTTCGTATTTTGCTTCGGCGTCTAAACTCTATGCAGGCGAAGATTTATCGCAAAATGAAAACTTTGCCCAGAACAATTATCCCGAGTTTGTTCCTGTATCCTCTGTTTACCAGACGGGCAGAAGTTTCAAATACGAAGGCGGAAAAAAAGATATAGAGACAATGAGACCGTACGTTATTCCTTACGATACGCCTTTCACCGTCGATCTCACGCCTTACACGGTTAACGCGGGCGGTCAGTATGAGAGCGGAAGCGTTGTTATCGGCAACGGTTTCAAGTATACCATAAAGAGCGTTGACGACAGCGGTCTCAAAGGAGACGCAACGTTCACAAAGTCGGCTGAAGGTATTTATACGTTTACTCCCGACAAGGCGCACGCGCTTTCGGGTAAAATAAGGGTCACTATAGAAATCACTACCGAAAACGGTTCGCACGCTTACAACGGACACGCGCTTGACGACGTGGACCTTATACTCGAATTCGAACAGTCGCACGAAACGAACAAAGCAGTTCTTGAAAGGACCACTTACACGTATACTGCGGACAATATGTATACGGACGCGGTAACGGCTTATGAAAGCAATTTTTCCGGGTACGAGTCGGTTGCCGACAGGGCGCACAGCAACCCCACGCAGAACTGTAACACCGATATCTGGTTCTATCCCGAGTCGAAACGTCCCGAACTGCCGGCAGATACCCCCGAAGAGTATTTTGTTCACGACAATACTATAGAAGTAATAAACGGCAAACTTTACATAGCTGAAGACGGCAAATACCGCGTATATCTGCGCGGCAGACTGAATTGCGCGTTGTACTATTCTCTTGACGGCACAAATTTTTCGCTTGGCGCAACTATCAAGGACACTTCCGTCCCCGGCAACAGCGCACAGTTCCGCCCCGGCGACTCTAAAACATACTTTGACGTAGAGTTTAGGGAAAATGAAATTTACGTTAACGATGTGCTTGTAAAATCAGATTTCAGCGGAACAAGATGGATATATATCAGAGAAGTCCTTATAGTCCAGTCTACGCCTATGATAAGCTCTATCGGCGTAG
>CAOMHR010000034.1 GCA_948482865.1 Christensenellaceae bacterium | reverse complement strand
GCGTTCGGTATTGCAAAACGCGGCTTCGGTTGCGGCAACCCTGCTGACCACCGAAAGTATTGTAACGGATATCCCCACGCCGCCCGCACCTGCGCCTATGGGCAATCCCGATATGGGCGGAATGTATTAATCAAATACAATCATTTTAAAAAGCTCTTGAATAATTCAAGAGCTTTTAATTTTTGCATATATTTTAATGTCTTCTGTCTTGCCGTTTTTGACTGCACCGGACCTCAACGTTCCTTCACAAATAAAACCTGATTTTTCCAACACTTTGCACGAAGGTAAATTCCGGGCAAACGGTGTTGCAAAGATTCTGATAATATCTGTATTTACAAAAATATACTTACATATCGTTTTTACCGCAAACGTCGCAACACCTTTGTTCCAGTAAAATTCGTCCACATAATATCCAATTTCGGCGGATTGCGAAAAAATATTGTTTTGTCTGAACCCGCTTATACACCCGACAACTTTACTTTCGAATACTATACAAAATGCAAATATTGAATTTTTCTCTGCCTTGAGCATATCGCCAATAAAATTTTGCGCGTCGCTTTCTGTATACGGAAACGGCAAACCGTCGCAAAGATTATCTAAAATTTTCTTATTGTTTAAAAGATTAGCCAAGTTGCGAGCGTCTTCTTTTTCCCATTGCCGTAAAATGCAGTCCATTTTAACACCTTAATTTATCAAGGATTTTTGAAAGAGCAAATTTGCCGTGTTCATAAGTCAAACCGCCTTGAAAATATGCTATATACGGCGGTTTTACAGGACCGTCGGCAGAAAGCTCTATACTCGCCCCCGAAACAAAAGTACCAGCCGCCATTATTATTTTATCGTCGTAACCGGGCATATCCCAAGGTTCGCACGTAACGTAACCGTCCACCGGCGAAGCATACTGTACTTCCCTTATAAAATCAATCATTTTTTCAGCGCCGTCAAACTGAATAGCTCGCGTAATATCAGACGGCATTTTATCGATAGACGGATAATTTTTATAACCGAGTTCATCCATTGCCTGCCCTATTAAAAAACTTGTTTTAAGTGCCTGCGCAACCGTATGCGGCGCCATAAATAATCCTTGATAGTAATACTGATATCCTGCAGACAGCGAACCGACTTCCAGCCCGATAGACGGCGCAGTCAGACGCTTGCCGATTAAATCAATATAACGTTCTTTACCGCAAATATATCCGCCCGTAGGCGCAAGCCCGCCACCCGCATTTTTTATAAGCGAGCCAACAATTATATCCGCCCCGACTTCGCAAGGTTCGCGCTTTTCGACAAATTCGCCATAGCAATTATCTACAAATATACAACCGTTAAAACCAAGCCCGCGCACAAATTTGCAAACGCTTTCAATTTCCGCGCAGGAAAATGCGTCTCTCAATTCGTATCCGCGGGAACGTTGGATATAAACCACTTTAACAGATTTTGTAAATTTCTTTTTTATTTCGTCAAAATCGAACTTGCCGTTATTCAAATCACAGCATTCAAAAGTCACGCCGAAATCTTTTAAAGAACCGTTATCTGTCCCGTAAATTACGCCGCGGATTGTATCGTAAGGCATTCCGCTTATACTGAACAAAGTGTCCCCCGGGCGTAAAAGACCAAATAATGCAACCGTCAGGGCATGCGTCCCCGAAACAATATGAGAAGAAACTATTCCGCTCTCTGCACCGAAAATTTCAGCGTAAAGTTTGCCCAGACAGTCCCTTCCTTCATCGCCGTAACCGTACCCTGTTGAACCGTTGAAATGACGGACGGCAACTTGATTATTTTTGAAGGCTTGACTAACTTTTACCTGATTAAAATAAGCAATATCGTCGACCGCTTTAAACTTCTCTTTTAATTTAATTTCGCATTGTTCAATAAATTGTGTATTATCCATTTAACAACTCCAAAACAACATCCGCCGACGCATTTTCAGGTTTTAACCAAACTATATTTTTCAATTTTTTAAAAAACGTAATCTGTCTTTTTGCATAATGGCGTGTGTTTTGCTTTATTATATCACGCATAGTACTCTCGTTTTTATTGCTTTTTAAGCATTCGAGTACTTCTTTGTATCCTATAGCTTGCATACACTGATAGCTTTCATCTATACCTTCTGCAAGTAATCCCATTATCTCGTCAACAAGACCGCTATCAAACATTCTATCAACACGGACGTTTATTCTTTCGTACAAAATATCTCGCGGATAATCGATTGCAACAGCAAGATAATCTCTCTTGCATTTAAGACCGTCTTGCAACTCAGACTTTCTTTTCCCGCTTATTTCATAAATTTCCAATGCCCTGATAACACGTTTAGTGTCGTTCACGTGTAAAACAGCAGCCGACTGCGGGTCGACAGATTTGAGTAAGTTATATAAATATTCTTTCCCATGCTCTTCAAGCACAGTCTGGTATTTCAATCTTATAGCGCAATCCGCCGCAGCATTTCCGTAACTCAGATCGTACAATAATGAGTTAATATAAAATCCTGTACCGCCACAAATTACAGGTGTCTTACCATTTTGAAGAAGTCCGTCTACTATCGGCTCGGCAATTGCGGCATAATCGGATACGCTGAAACTATATTTCGGCTCTATAATATCAATCATATGATGAGTTATCCCGGACATCTCTTCAACCGTTGGTTTTGCCGTTCCTATATTTAAACTTTTATAAACCAGTTGCGAGTCTGCCGAAACAACTTCACTTTTAAGTTTTTTAGCGCAATTTACCGCAAGTTCGGTTTTACCTGTTGCCGTCGCGCCGCATATTACAAGCAATTTGTTCAAGTCAGACAATCCTCTTGAACATTTTTTCTATATCTTTTTTATCGAGCGTTACGCATACAGGTCTGCCGTGCGGACATTTCAACCCCACGTCGCCTTCCATCATTTTAAAAAGCGCGTCAACTTCTTCTTTGGCGAGCTGCATACCGCCCTTTATGGCATGCTTGCACGCGGTAGTCGCAATTTTATCCTTTAAAATATCTTCAAGTTTAATTTCTTTTAAACCTTTTAAATCGGATAAAAGATCGTCAAAAAAATCTTTAAGATTAATATCTTGCAAATCAACGGGTATGTCGTCTATCCTGAAAGAATTTATGCCGAATTCGCTTATCCCGAAACCTAAATTTCTTATTAATCGCTCATTTGATTTAATAAACTCAGCTTCCTGTGGATTCACGTCTAAAAGATAAGGAATTAACAGTCCCTGCGTGTCCACTTTTCGGTTTACGATTTTTTCACGCAATCTGTCGTAAATAAGTCTTTCGTGCGCAGCATGCTGGTCAATCAGATATACAGTGTCGCACATTTCGTATATCAAATATGTATTGAAAAGATTACCCTTAAACTTACAGCTTTCATAAATAATTTTTTGCTGTTCTTGTTTACGCATTTCGTAAGCAAGACTTACACGGTTATCACCGTTGAAATTTGCAGGCGATAAAGTATCGTTAGTGACCTGCATAGTATGCCTGACCTGTTTAGGAAGCGGAAGAATTGTAGTTTGATTTTCTTCATCCAACAGCGGGTCACGATATTCCTTAATTGTGTCGGCATCTTTTTCGGGATTAAAACTACTCTCGCCGAAACTGAAACTTATAGGATTCGCACTTTGAAACGGAATCTGCGTTTGTTTTTCGTCGTTTTTGTAAACTTTATTTTTATCGCCGTCTATTGTAGACTTTATTTCCGGTAGCCTTATACTGTCAACGACAAACTGTGCCGCAGAAGCTGTTCCGTCCAATACGGACGAAACTACGGAATACACCGCCGAAAAAACCACACGATTATCAACAAATCTCACGTCCGCTTTGTTAGGATGAACGTTCACGTCGACCATATCCAAAGGAACTTCAACGTTGAGCACATAAAAAGGATATTGCCTTTTCATCATATAACTTGCATAAGCGTTTGTTATTGCCGTTGAAATAGTTGAATTAACAATGTACCTGCCGTTTAAGAACAAACTCTGGTAAGTTCTGTTGGGTTTAAAGAAATTCTGATTGCCGATAAACCCCTGAATTCTTATTCCGTCTTTTTCGGCATTAATCTTGAAACATTGCGGAACGGTTTTTGCACCGTAAACACGCGCCATTGCTTCGTCAAGACCGCCGCCGTCAGATTGCAGTTCAAGGCGTCCGTCCACAAAATATTTGAACGATACCGAAGGGTTGCCGAGTATGTAGCGAGAAACTATATTTGTAATATCGCTCTCTTCCTTCTTATCGTTTTTCAAAAATTTGGCTCTTACCGGAGTATTGTAAAATAAATTATGAACGCTGATTTCCGTACCTTTTTCCAATGCGGCAGGTTCTATTTCGCCCATAACCCCGTCGGCGCAAGAAGTTTTATACGCTATATTTCCTTCAGTTACAGAAACCAATTCAACACGCGCGATTGCCGCGATACTCGCAAGAGCTTCTCCCCTGAAACCCAAGGTGGTTATTTTGTCCAAATCTTCTGCGTTCAAAATTTTACTCGTCGCATGGGGCATAAATGCGGCTGACATATCGTCGCGCTCTATTCCGCAACCATTATCGATTACTTTAACAAGCTGTTTGCCGCCACGCTCTATGTGTATTTCTATCTGAGTCGCGCCCGCGTCAAGACTATTTTCAACCAACTCTTTGACTGCCGAATAAGGGCGGTCGATAACTTCGCCGGCGGCAATTCTGTTATAAACTGTTTTGGAAAGAATATTTATTTTTTTCATACTTTAACCTTATCGACCAAATCGCTCAAAATCAGGAACGCCTGCATAGGCGTTACGTTTTCAAGGTTGATTTCGCTCAAAATCTTTTCAACTTCGGTCAACTGCTTTTCTTCGTCAATAGTTTCACGCAAAGGCTTATCAAACTCTCTGTCACCGCTTTCAATGTGTTTCAAAATCGTTTTAGCCCTTTCCGTAACTTCGTCGGGAACGCCCGCAAGAGACGCAACTTCTATACCGAAGCTCCTGTTTGCTCCGCCGCGCATAATTTTCCTTAAAAACACTACGCTGCCGTTCACTTCTTTGACAGAAATTTTGTAATTCTTAACTCCCGATAGTCTATATTCCAAATCCGTCAATTCGTGATAATGGGTTGCGAACAGGGTTTTTGCCCCTATTTTTTGCGTAAGCGTTTCAATGACCGCCCAGGCAATGCTTAAACCGTCGTACGTACTTGTTCCCCTGCCGACTTCGTCTAAAATCAAAAGACTGTTTTTAGTGGCATTCTGCAATATCGCAGCAACTTCAATCATTTCAACCATAAATGTACTTTGGTCGGATATTAAATTGTCGCTTGCCCCGACTCTTGTGAACACCCTGTCAATTAAAGGAATCTGCGCTGAACTTGCGGGAACAAAACTGCCTATATGAGCCATTATCGCGATTATCGCGGTTTGGCGCATATAAGTGCTTTTACCAGCCATATTCGGTCCGGTCAATATCATAGTACGGTTTTCATCTTCATCCAGCAACGTATCGTTTGGAATAAATCTGTTTTTTGAGATAGCTTCAACAACCGGATGCCTTCCCGCTTTGATTACAAGCGGTTTTCCGCTGTCAACAATTTCCGGACGGACATAATTATTTGTTTTTGCAATTTCGGCAAAACCTACCAGCAAATCCAGTAGCGCGACCGCGGAAGATATAGTTTTAAGTTTATTTATATTTTCGGTCAGCACGCTTTTTACATATTCGTAAAGCCTGATTTCAAGTTTTAAAGCCGCGTCTTCGCTACCCAAAATCTTTTCTTCCAGTTCTTTAAGTTCATCGGTTGAATATCTTTCCGCATTCGCTAAAGTCTGGCGGCGTTGATAACTCAACGGAACTTTATCCTTAAAAGATTTGGTTACTTCTATATAGTAACCGAATACGCGGTTATAACTTATGCGCAACGTTCTTATGCCCGTTTCGTCTCTTTCCCGCGCTTCCATATCCATAATCAGTTTATTGCCGTTATTTTTAACAGCGCGCAATTCGTCAAGCTGTTTACTGTAACCGTCCTTAATATATCCGCCGTCTTTAATCTGGATAGGCGCGTCTTCGTTTATCGCTTTTTCAATAAGTTCGGTTACTGCAGACAAATCAATCAAATTTTTGGATATTTCTTTTAAAATATCCGAGTCAAAGCCCGAAAGCTGCATTTTAATATTGGGTATTGCCGCCAACGATTTTGCGAGAGCTATACAGTCCCTGGGCATCATTTTATTATTGCTTATCTTACCGGTAAGTCTTTCAATATCTTTTATACCCTTTAATAAATCTATAAGTCCCAACCTGACAACTGTAGCTTTAAACAATTCTTCTACGCCGTCAAGCCTGTAATTAATATCTTCTTTTCTCGCAAACGGATAAACTATACAGTTTTTAATTAAGCGCGAACCCATCCCCGTCTGCGTTTTATCCATTAACCACAACAACGAACCGTAATCTTTACTTTCGCCCAATGTTTTAACAAGCTCAAGGTTTCTTACCGCCGTACCGTCAAGCTGCAAAAATTTTTCGTTTGCAAGATATTTTACGCCGTCGATATTTTTAAGCGCGTGCATTTGAGTTTCTTTAAGATACTCTATCAGCGCGCCGGTCGCGCAAACCGCATTTTTACTTTCCGCAATAGTAAAAGCCGAAAGAGTTTTTGTATTAAACTGCTCTAAAAGGCACCGCTCCGCAGCAGAAAAACCGAATGCCCATTCAGGATAACTTGAAAAATGCGGTAAAATTCCGCGCGTCACCATTGGCTCGTTTTTCGTTTCAAAAAGGTAATTATCGTTACATATTACTTCTTTAACCCCAAGTTTGGACATATGCGAAGTACTATGCGAAATACAGTTTGCTCCTGCAAATTCTGTAGCGCACAATTCGCCGGTTGTAATATCCGCCCAGGCAAGCGCAACATTTTCTCCGTTTTTAAACGCGCAACAAACATAGTTATTTGACTTTTCGTTTAGATGCTCGTCATCCGTAATAGTTCCCGCGGTAACAACGCGAACAACGCCACGTTCCACTATGCCTTTTGCCGCAGAAGCGTCTTCAAGTTGTTCGCAGATTGCAACCTTTTCACCGAGAGACACTAATTTTGCGATATATTCATCTGCCGCATGAAAAGGAATGCCGCACATAGGCGCACGCTGCTCAAGCCCGCAATCCCTGCCCGTAAGGGTCAGTCCCAAAAGCTCGGCTCCCTTTACCGCATCGTCAAAAAACATTTCGTAAAAATCGCCGAGTCTGTAAAATATTATACAATCTTTGTACTTTTCCTTTACGGTAAAGTAATGTTGCATCATTTGTGAAAGTGCCATAATTTTATCCTTATACTCGTTCGCCTATTAAAGAAACGCCGTTCGCTTTGTTTACTTTTATATTTACAAACTCGCCAATCATATTTGTTTCGCTCTTAAAATAGCCCATTCTGCCGTAACTGTCACGTCCTAAATACATTCCTTTCTTATCGTCGTAACCTTCGCAAAGAATTTCAACCGTTTTGCCCACATAATCTTTGGTGTGTTCCCGCGTCAGTGAATTTACCAATTCAACAAGGCGCATAATTCTTTGTTTGCTTACTTCTTCGGGAATCTGGTCAGGCATTTTAGCCGCAACCGTGCCTTCACGTTTTGAATACACAAAAGTAAATGCCGACGTATAATTTACCTGTTTTACAAGGTTTAATGTAGCTTCAAAATCTTCTTCCGTTTCGCCCGGAAAACCTACTATCAAATCAGTTGTAACAGCACAATCCGGAACATACTTTTTTAAGCAGGAAATTTTCTCCAAATAATCCACTGCGGTATATTTTCTGTTCATTGCCTTTAACACTGCATCTGAACCGCTCTGCACGGGAAGATGAACGCAATGACATATTTTTTCGTTGGCGGCGATAACTTTTGCCAGATTTTTGGAAAAATCTTTCGGATGACTCGTCATAAATCTGAGCCTGAACTTACCGTCCAAATTTGCAATTTTTTCAAGCAACTGCGGAAAAGTTAAATCATCCGAACCATTTCCGTAAGAATTTACGTTTTGCCCCAAAAGAGTAATTTCTTTATAACCCGCGCCAATAAGTCCTTTTACTTCGGCAATTATATTTTCCGAACGTCTGCTTCTTTCTCTGCCGCGAACAAACGGAACAATGCAATAGCTGCAAAAGTTGTTGCATCCGTAAGTAATATTTACCCATGCATTTGGATAGCTTGTTCTTACAGGATTTTCCCCTTCGAAAACATAACCTTCATCTTCTTCTATTTCAATAACTGCCTTTTTCCTGTTTTGCTTTAATAAAATATAATCTTTTAATCTATGAAGATTGTGCGTGCCGAAAATAATGTCAACGTAAGGAAATTTTTCATGCAAGTTATCCGCCTTCCCTGACTGCTGCGTAAGACATCCGCCCACGGCAATAATTAAATCCCTGTTTGCGGCTTTCAACTTTTTTAACATACCGATATTTCCGAACGCGTGGTTTTCGGCATTCTCTCTGATACAGCAGGTATTAAAAACAATAATATCCGCCTGCTCCATATCTTCACAAGAAATATAACCCAATTCAGTCAGCGTACCCGCAATTTTTTCCGATTCGTGAACGTTCATCTGACAGCCGTACGTTACGATTTTGTAGAATTTCTGATTTGACATATAAAACAATTATACTATTTTCACAGATTTTTTTCAATAGATTTGCAACAAATATTTAATTTTATAAATACTAATTTTAATGACTAAATTTTTGAAAATTTCTGCAATTATATTTTTAAGTTTTATTGTACTTGTTGGCTCTATGTTTTTAGTCTACGGAATAATAACTAAAGATGCAATCCTTGACCCTAATAAACTTGTAGGAGCCGGACAAAACGTAATCATTTGCGACGACGAAGGAAATCAAATAACAAGCGCGTCGCTGGACGCACAAGTTAAAAGCGTATCGGTAAAAGATTTACCGCAACATACAATCAATGCTTTTGTTGCTTCGGAAGACCGCACATTCTTTTCGCATAACGGACTCAATTATAAGAGAATGATTAAAGCCTTTTTCACCAACTTGAAAGCAGGCTCATTTAAGCAGGGTGCGTCGACCATCAGCCAACAGCTTATCAAAAACACGCATCTTTCCAACGACAAAACAATAAAACGCAAACTTAAAGAAATTAAATTAACAAAAAAACTTGAAAAACGGTACGAAAAGAACGAAATACTTGAAATGTATCTCAACACAATTTATTTCGGGCATAAATGTTACGGACTTCAAAGCGCAGCCGAATTTTATTTCAATAAAAAAGCCGAAAACCTGTCTCTGACGGAAAGTGCGACAATTGTAGGGCTTTTATCTTCCCCCAACAATTATTCGCCATTCAAAAATCCTGAAAAAAGCATTTCCAAACGAAATCTCGTCCTTAAAAATATGCTTGACTGCGGATATATAAACAAAACCGCTTATGACTCGGCAATAAAAGAACCGCTTAATGCCGTACAGGTTTCAGACAATTCCAAATACGGAGATTATATAAACGCTGTTTTCGACGAATTGGAAGATATTGAATTCAATCATTATGCTTTGACCGACGGCTGTATAATAAAAACTTATTTGGACAGTAAAATGCAAACACTGTTTGAAGAGATGCATTATCCTTGCGACAACGCAGCAATTGTTACAGACAATTTAAGCGGCGGCGTAAAGGCATACAAAACTACCATCGGAAAAGCCAAACGCCAACCCGGTTCAACCGTTAAACCCCTATTCGTCTACGCTCCGGCAATCGAAGAAAGACAGTTAAGCCCTTTCACAAAAATTTTAGACGAAAAAATAAATTACAACGGATACTCTCCCGAAAACTTTGACAAAAAATATCACGGCTATGTTTCCGTGACCGACAGTTTAAAATATAGCTACAATGTTCCTGCGGTAAAAACTTTGAACGCTTTAACCGTGGACCGCGCAGAAAAATATCTTGCTGCAATGAATTTAAAACTGGAAGAAGATGAAAAAAATATGTCGTTAGCGCTCGGCGGAATGAAATACGGTCTGACGTTAAAAGAAATCGCAGATTGCTACACCGTCTTCCCTAACGGCGGCAGTTATACACCTTCACACTTTATAAAAGAAATTGTCTCTAAAAACGGTAAAGTATTATACAAAAATATTCCGGTAAAAAATTATGTATTTTCTGAAGGCACCTGCTCACTTATGAACAATATGCTGCTTGAAACTACAGAAAGCGGCACAGCTAAAAGATTGAAAGATTTTAATTTTAATATCGCGTCAAAAACAGGAACTTGCGGCAATGCAGACGGCAACACCGACGCTTACGCAATAAGTTATACAAGCGAAAACTGTATAGCAATCTGGCTGGGAGATAAAGACAACAAACGCACCCAGATTACTGGTGGAAACGATTGTTGTAAAATAATGCATACCGCTCTTGAATCACTTTATTCCTGTCACACCCCCGAAACGCTCGATACCGAAAGCGGAACAAGTATGGTTAATATCGATCTCGAAGAATATTCAGAAAACAACAGAATAATGTTAGCCGACCCCGCCTGTCCTATATTAAACACTTTAACTGTAAAAACGTTAAAAGACAACGAACCCAAAATTCAATCGGACAGATTTTCTGTTCCGACTATAACCACACCCGAAATTTCAGTTGCAAACAACACAGTAAATATTAAATTATGTCACACGAAGTACTACTCATTAATAGTAAAACGCACAAAAAACAATAAAAGCACTATTATTTACGATGGAAAATGGAAAGAATTAATTTCTGACCGCCCCGAAGAAGGCTCTTACGTGTACTCTGTGATTCCCTACTATAATGACGGTAAAACCACTTATTCAGGAAAAGAAATAGTTCTTACCCCAATCAGTTTAAGCAAGACCGGAAGTCCGCCACAGATAAAAATTCCCGATATCGCACACGAAGATTGGTATAATCAATAAAATATGCGGAGCCTGATTTTAGGCTCCGCATATTTATAAATTAATTATTTCAAGCGTTGCAACAGCTTCATCAACCAAACTTTGAACGTCAAGTTTTTCTTCTTCTGCAAGCACGTCGCAAAGTTTAGGGCGTGTAACAGGGTGCTTGGGTAAAAAAACAGTGCAACAATCTTCATACGGCTGTATCGAAGTCTGATAGGTTCCTATCGCTCTGCTCCGTTCTATTATTTCATCCTTATCAAAACC
This sequence comes from Christensenellaceae bacterium, assembly GCA_948482865.1. GTDB lineage: Bacteria > Bacillota > Clostridia > Christensenellales > Borkfalkiaceae > Coproplasma. The sequence continues at coordinate 1,151 of CAOMHR010000034.1, read as the reverse complement.
GCACAAAGGTCTTAAAACAGGAAGGACTTTCACAACACTGTTTGAAGACGTCATCCCTTCAACTGTTTGGCTTGCAACTTGCGCAAGACTTTCTCCAGTGATTAAACATTGCACACCGCAATTTAACGCAATTTTTTCCGCAATCCGCATCATAAAACGCCTTAAAAGAATTACCATATAATCGCCGTTGCATTTACTGTGAATCTGTTCCTGTATTTTGGTTACGGAAACAATGTTTAAAGTTGTTCCGCAAATATAATTTGACAGCTGTTTTGTAAGTTCAATGACCTTTTCGCGCGCCTGCAAATTTGTATATGGATAGCTATGAAAATGAATACAGTCAATGTTCATTCCACGCTTTGCAATCATATGTCCCGCAACCGGACTGTCTATACCTCCCGAAATTAATAACATACCTTTACCGGAAGTTCCGACAGGCATACCGCCAGCGCCTTTAAAAAACTCGTTAAATACCAGCGCCGTGCCGTTTTCACGTATATCGATATTAACAATAAATTCAGGATTATGAACGTCAACCTTAAGTAAAGGATTTTCATCCAAAAGCCTACCACCGATTTCAGAACTCACCTGCATTGAGTTAAGACAGAAAGTTTTATCAGCCCTATGAGTTTCTACTTTAAAGTTACCTTTGCTAAAACAAACCCGTTTTGCGGCTTCGAAAATTTCAGCCATATCTGCGCCGACTTTTAATGCGACACTGAATGAATGAATACCGAAAACTTTCCCCAGCCTGTCCAAGATAATATCGATATCGCTTTCGCAAAAATTTTCAATTAAATATCTTCCGCTATGCCTGTGAATTTCGTGCCTGATACCCTTTAAGCTCTTTTCCATATTTACGGCAAAAACACGCTCAAACCAGCCCCTGTTTTTACCCTTTAAATGTAATTCAGAATATCTTACGATAATAACTTTTTCCATAATTTTACGCCATTAACCGAAGTCTGTTCGCAATGGTTTCATTTAAAATTTTTGCAGCATCACGAATTTCCTGCTCAAACGTATCGGACGACAAACTTATTCTTAATATGCCGTCGGCTGCCTGCTTATCCACACCGCAAGCAAGAATCACTCTCGAATGCCTGTTATTTCCGTTTGACGAACAAGCTGAACCCGTTCCTAGAATAAGC
>CAOMHR010000033.1 GCA_948482865.1 Christensenellaceae bacterium | reverse complement strand
AATATCCATACAGCTATCGCAGCGGGTGTGGAATTTACAGCCTGCGGGGGGATTTACGGGCGAAGGAATGTCGCCCTTTAAAATTACCCTGTTCATTTTAACGTGCGGGTTGGGCACGGGCACAGCTGAAAACAGCGCCTTTGTATAGGGATGAAGAGTGTTGCTGAATATTGCGTCCTTGCTGCCGTACTCCACCAGACTGCCCAGATACATAACGCCCACTTCGTCCGAAATGTGTTTTACCACGGACAGGTCGTGCGAAATGAATATATAAGTCAGCCCGAGCGTCTTTCTCAGCTCTATCAGCATATTTATTATCTGCGCCTGTATAGAAACGTCCAACGCCGAAACGGGTTCGTCGCAGACAACGACTTCGGGTTTTAAAGCAAGGGCGCGGGCAATACAGATTCGCTGCCGCTGTCCGCCAGAAAACTCGTGCGGGTATCTTTCAAAGTAATGCGGTTGAAGTCCGCACATCTTCATTACCTTTAAAACGTAATCGTGATAATCCGCTTTGGAAACTATTCCGTGCTGACGCGCCGCTTCGCCTATTATTTCACCTACGGTCAAACGCGGCGACAGACTTGCGTAAGGGTCCTGAAAAATCATTTGCAGGTTGGGGCGCAGTTTGTCAAATTCGTTGTTCTTTAAGCCGGAAATTTTTTCGCCCTTAAAGTAAACTTCGCCGCTTGTAATATCGTACAGATGCAGTACCGACCTTCCCATTGTGGTTTTGCCGCAACCGCTTTCGCCTACGATACCCAGCGTTTTGCCCTTTTTCAGTTTGAACGAAACGTCGTCCACCGCCTTTAAAAATTTGACGGGTTCGCCGAAGAAGTTTGTTTCAACGGGGAAATACTGGCAAAGGTTTTTAACTTCCAGAAGAATTTCTTCTTCGCCTTCCGCCGCTTTGCCCGCTCTGTTTTTTAACACCGCGCCTAAAATATAGGGCTTTACGATAACCGCTATCCACACTGACAGCGAAAGCGCCGCAACGGCTATTGCAATGCCGTATGACGCGTTAAACAAATATTTTTCGCCGTCGGCTTTGAACAAGTCGGTGAAGAAGCTGCTTGCCAGCACAGCGAAGAACATACTGAACAGCGTAAGAACAAACACAATGACGGCGGGGATTTTAATGTTCGCCTTCTTGCCGAACGAATCGGACAAGAGATTTGCCGCCAAAAGCAGATATACGCCTATTATCGCCAGCACTGAAATATAACCCGCCGTTGCGCTTGACGAAAGATTTGAAAGCACAGCCGCGTCTTCTCCGAGCAGCGCGCCGTTTGTTATCCAGGCTATAAAGTTGCCCGCATAACTGCTGCCTATAAGCGCGTTGCCTGTGCTGACCGTTTCGTCGTCCACGACGGTAGTTACGTCGCCCAAAGTCATTTTAACAAGGGGCAAAACCGCAAGAACAGCAACTACGACAACTATTACAAGTATAACGGCGTTGTAAATTGCGTTTGCCAAATTTGCCTTGTTTTTGAAAATTTCAAGAGTCACAAGCGCCTTGCAAGCGACGTAAGCGCACGCAACCAGGCACACGATTACAAATCCCGCAATAGTCGCAGCGTTGTAATTAAAAGAAATTTTTACGGAAAGAATATCAGACTGCCAGCTATGAAGCGCATAAAAAGCAACTGCAAACGCTATATAGGATAAAAACGTTGCAAGCGCAAATTTTTCAAGCGGACAATCTTCTTTTTTTACGAACTTTTTAACCGCGAAATAAACGGTAAAGCCCGTAAACGTCAGCACCGCGACAAGCCCCGCGGCGACAACGACCGTTCCGATAATAATCGCCGTGTTCATTGCGGAATTTAATCCGTAACTGTCGTATGCCTTTGAAAAATAGTCGTAAATGTACGAAGTTGCAGAACCGTTTGAAACGCCTATTAAAAATGTAAACAGTAAGGCTACGCCGGCAAGCCCGCAAGCCAGACAGGGCAAAAGTTTAGGCAAGAAATTCCAAAACTTAGCCGCAGGAGTTTCCTGTACGGTGGTTTTAAGTTCGCTTTCAGCCATTGTTTTTTACCTCTTTTTCTGCCGCCGTTTTTCGCTGTTTCGCCGTCTTTTTTACCGTTTCCGCCGTAGGTTCAACCTGTGTTTCCGCACGCTCGCCGGGAACGACTCCCCCTTCGTACAGATAGCACGAAACGCTGTGCGTGTCGGAAACCTTTATGAGTTCGGGATATTCGCCCGAGCATTTTTCCATACATTTTTCGCACCTGTCGCGGAAATAGCAATAGTTGGGCATATTTATAGGATTGGGAACAAACCCGGGGATACAGTACAGCTCGTCTACCTTGCCGTCAACAGTGGGTTTGCTCTTTTGCAGTCCTATTGTGTAGGGATGCAGCGGTCTGTCAAATATGTCTTCCGCCGTACCGGTTTCTATTACCTTGCCCGCATACATTACCACAACGTAGTCCGCCATTTCGGCAACCACGCCAAGGTCGTGGGTGATTAGCATAATAGAACCGTTTATTTTGTGTTTTATTTCTCTCAGTAAGTCGAGTATCTGCGCCTGTATCGTAACGTCGAGCGCAGTTGTAGGTTCGTCCGCGACAATCAGTTTGGGGTTGCACAAAAGGGCGATTGCAATCATAACCCTTTGGCGCATACCGCCCGAAAGCTGGTGCGGATACTTTTTATACACGCCTTCAGGGTCGGCAATGCCGACCAATTTCAGCATTTCTATACTGCGGGCTTTTACGCTCTTTTTTGAAATTCCTTCAATGTGCAGTTTACCTACTTCGTCAAGCTGGTTGCCTATGGTGAACACGGGATTCAGCGAAGTCATAGGCTCCTGAAAAATCATTGAAATTTCCCTGCCGCGAATGGAACGCATTGCTTCGGTGGGCATTTTTGCAATGTCTACCACCCTTGTTTCCATTTCGTAAGTATTGCCGCCAAGCTCGTTTTTCTTTATTACGGGCTTGCCCTTTTCATTGAGTTTTATCCTTTCGGTACCGTCTTCTCCAAGCACGGTTTCGTATACGGGGATTTTTTTGCCGCGCGAATCGCGTTTGAAAAGCTCGGCGCGGAATTTTATCGAACCGTCTACTATCTGACCGCTGGGCGCCTGTACAAGCTGCATTAACGACAGTGAAGTAACGCTTTTCCCGCAGCCGCTTTCGCCGACTACGCCGACGGTAGAACCCGCCGGTACCGAAAAGGTTACGCCGTTTACCGCCTTTACGGTGCCTGCGTCGGAAAAGAAATAGGTATGCAGATTTTCAAACTCTACTATATTCTTTTCGTCCTTCATTTCGGCGGTGTATTCGTCAACTTTTACTTTGCGCTTTTTGCGCTTTTCATAGTATCTTATAGCCTTTGAATTTTCTTTGGCTATCTGCCGTGATTCGGAACGGGAAATATAGTGTTTTTTGTTTTCCTTTTTATTTTCCATATGTTACCTCTTCATCTTGGGGTCGAACGCGTCGCGTAGTCCATCGCCGACAAAGTTAAAGGCAAGGATTGCAAGCGTTATGCAAATACCCGCTCCCAGCCAGAGGTTAGGATAATAGTTTCTGTAAGTTGCGTCAGACGCGTAATTTATAAGGTTGCCCCAGGTTGCAGTACCCGTAGGCGCGCCTATCCCAAGATATCCGAGAGTTGCTTCATATAAAATTATACTGCCGAGACCGAGCGTCATAAACACTATAAGCTGCGGAATTACATTGGGCAGCAGATGTTTGAAAATCTTTTTGCCCGTGGACAGACCGGAACTTTTTGCCGCGAGCATAAACTCCTGCTCTCTCAAAGAAAGTATCTGTCCGCGCACAAGCCGCGCAACGCTGGGCCACCCCAACAGGGTCAGCACAATCATCATATAATACAGCCTTGAAATATCCACAATGCCGAGAGCGGTGAACACCGCGCTTAAAATAAGCATTATCGGCAGGGACGGGATACAGCTTAAAATATCCACTATACGCATTATAAGCTGGTCAACCCATTTACCGAAATAACCCGCAAGTCCGCCGAGCAACACGCCCAGAAGCGTTTCGAGAATGACTACGACAAAACCTATTGTAAGCGAAACTCTGCCGCCCGTCATAAGACGGGTAAATACGTCGTAACTCGAATCGTCCGTGCCCATAATATGGTCCGCGCTTATGTCGCCGAGTATATTGTAATTGGTTTCGTCAAGAGTAACTTCGAAGCAGGTGTAAGTTTCGCCGTCCACTTCGTAAGTTATCGAAGTTACGGTAAAAATAGTTTTTGAATTGGGGTCGGCTTCGTTAGGTCCCCACTTTGTAAACACGGGTCCCAGAAATGAGAACAAAAACAGCAAAACGAGCGTGACCAAACCTATAATTGAAAGTTTTGAGCGGAAAAACCTTTTTAACACGGTCATTCCCGGGGACAAAACTTTAGCGCGGTCAGTCAAATTTTCGCCGTGAAGATTATCGTTGAAGTTTTCTTTTTCGTTAACTTGCTCTTCGTTTTTAACCTGATCTTCCATTTTGTATCTCCTTTATTTCAGCTTTACTCTGGGGTCGACCACCGCGTACATAATGTCCGCAAGCAGCGTGCCGATTACCGTAAGCACGGCAATGAACATATTGTAGCCCATTGCAAGGGGAATGTCGCCGATCTTCAAAGCGTTGTAAGCAGCCTGACCGATACCGGGTATATCGAACACCGTTTCGGTTATCATTGCGCCGCCGAACAGCATTGGCAAAGTTGAAGCAAGTACGGTTATAAGCGGTATAAGCGTATTTCTGAATACGTGCTTGTAAACCACCTTTCCTTCCGAAAGTCCTTTTGCGCGCGCCGTTCTTATGTAGTCGGCGTTAAGAACTTCCAGCGTGTTTGTTCTTGTGTATCTCATAAGCGAGCCGATATCAAGAATAACCATTACGAGAATGGGCAGAATGAGATGCCAAATCATATCGCCGAACACTTCCAAAGGTCCTGCCGTAATGGGCAGCGACGAAGAGTTCAGTCCGCCCGTTTCAAACCAGCCCAGATCCACGGCAAACCATTTAATGAACAGGTTGCCGAGAAAGAAGGACGGAAACGCCATAGCAATCATGCACAGCACCGTTACGGTGTAGTCAAACTTTCCGTACTGGTTTGTCGCGCACTTTATTCCGAGCGGGATAGCAATTAAAAGCTCAAGTATCAAAGATACAAGGGATATTGAAAACGATATACCCATTTTTTCCTTGATTACTACAGAAACTTCTCTGCCGAACTGGAACGATACGCCCATATCGCCTTTAAGGAAATTTGTGAGCCAGCTCCAGTATCCCTTTAAAATTCCGAGAAAACTGTTGTCGTCAAGACCGTAGATTGCAAGAATTCTGTCAAAGTCTTCCTGCGTCATATTGCCGACGGCAAGCTGGTCCGCAAATTTCTGTTCAAGGTAATTAAGCGGCATCATTCTGATAAGGAAGTATATAATTACCGATACGCCGAACAAGATCAATATGGCGAGCAGCAATCTTTTTAAAATGTATTTTACCATAAAAGTTACTCCGAAGTATTTCGGCTGAATCTAATTAAACGTATTCTATTTCCCAGATTTTATCGAACAGACCGATATAGCTGTTGGGATTTGCAACAAGAGATTTTGAATTTATTACCTTTTTGTTGTATACGCACAGGTCGTGACGCTGGTAGGTGGGAAGCTCCACAGCCAAATCCATTACAAGGTCAAGGCATTCCGAATATATAGGAGTACGGTCTCTGCGTTCGAGATAAGTTCTTGCTTCGTCTATTTTGTCACTGAGATCGTCTATTATACCCGCTTCATAGCCCCAGGTATTGTCCGTACCTTTAAGAATATTCTTATAGTTCCAGTTGTTTACCGAAGTCGCGGTACTGTCCTTATGGAAAATCTGATACATATCGGGGTCGCTTGCCGAAGTCCAAGCTGCCGCCCAGACGTCAAGGTCGCCGGTAATAAGGCTCTTCAACGCGTTGGGGTCGGTAGTTACTGTGATATCGAAACCGAGAGAGTTCAACCTGTCCGCCGCCCTTGTGAACATAAGGTATGCGGGGTGTTCGGTAGATTCGCCTGCAATGGTGAACGTAAGTTTTACCGTGCTGCCTATTGACGAGTTAGCCATACCGTCTCTTGTATAGGTCTTTTTGTAGAGACCCGTACCGTTTCTTACATAGCCCGCCTGTTCCATAAGCGCCTTTATTTCGGTGCCGTCCGACGACGAGTCATAAGAGATTGCACTGTACTCGGTTGCGCCTTCTGGATAAGCCCACGAAGTTTTTGACATAGGTCTGTAAATTACTTCCGCAAGTCTCGAACCGTAGAAGTCATTGACGGCAATACTTGTGTCGATAGCCTTCATTATCGCCTGTCTTACCTTGTATTCGGGAACCGCTTTGGGGTTGACGCCGATGTAACCGTAACCGCCCGTTTCGTAGTCGACTGAGCTGAGTGTTGAAACGTTCTGTGAAACAAAGTTTACGTTGTTTTTGGTTGCGTTGGGTTTACCGAAGTCTATTTCATTGTTTTCAAGCGCCTGCATAATCTTTGAATCACTGTAAACTTTGTAGTTTACAAACTTAATTTTAGCGTTTTCTATATTTTCGCCTACGGTTTCAAAATAATCGTTGCGTTTGAAGTAACAGTTACTTGTATTAGCGTTAAAGGTTGCTTTTGTGGGGTTGTCGCCGCCCGTTCTGGTGCTTGCCTTGTAAGCGCCCGCGCCCATGGGAACGCCGTTCTTTTCGGTATCGGAAATTACCGTATTGAAGAAATCGCTGTTACCGAATTCAAGACCGAACTCGTTTTTGGACGGGTCTGCAGCCGCGACGTAATCCTTATTTTTATAAACGCCGGAATAGTAATACAGGGGAGCTATGGGGAAAGCCCAGTTGTATTCCGCTTTGGGGTCTATGCCGTTGATTACTATTTTAAGAACGTCGTTGCCGTTTGCATTTTTATAAGAAGTTATGCCGGAAATATTTTCAACAAGCAATTTGCCGCCGTTCTCTTCTTTTATTCTGTCGTATTCGGCAGTTCTGAGCTGACCCAGAATTTCGTCGTACAGATTAGAAGCGGTCGCCCAGTACTGTACTATGTTCTGAATGCCTTCCTGGCTTGTATAGTTGGCAAAAACGCGTTCGATACAAGTCTTTCTCTGGAGAGCGACAATTGCGTCCGCCTTTTCAGCCCCTTCGTTTTCGGCGATGTATTTGTTGACTTCTTCATCGGTGGTAGCTTCGTTTATAAGGTCGATAAAGTGCTGCGCACCGCGTTCGCCGTTGGCAATTGCGTTGTCGCTTGCGCCTATCGCGCCCTGCTGCCAGGGGTCAAGCGTGGTGTAATAAGTTTCGCCTTCGTCTCTCTTGCCGTTTCCGTTCTTGTCGTTGAAAATCGGCGAAGTAGAGTTTGTCGCTACGTTATTTCTTTCCTGAACCTGAACAAGACCTTCGGAGAAGAGATATGCCTGCCACGCTTCGGTAAAGTTGTAAGCCTTGTAGCTTTCTTCCCAGCCGCCGTAAATGGAAGTCCAGTCGGATTCGATTTCTTTCTGGAACAATGTCTTAGCAAGCGCTACGTCTGCTTCTATCTGCTCGGTTGAACCCGTTTCGCCCTGCGACCAGTATACTATGTCCTGAATTCTGCCTTCAACTGCGCCGACCAGCGTAGAGTCTATGTTGAGCGACCCGTTCTCATCCGCGTTGGGGTCCTGCGTACGGTACGCTTTCAGACCGCGGATGTCCGTTGAATAAATTGTGGTAGAACCGGTGTATGCGGGGTCGAGATATACGTATAAATTAAACAAGACGTCTTTAATCGTAAGCTCGTGTACGCCGTCGCTGAACATAATGCCCTTTTTAAGGGTTATTTCATATTCGGTGGTGCCGTCGTTATCGCCCTTTTCAACCACGTTGCCGTTTGCGTCCTTTGTCGTGACTTTCATATCCAAAGCCGCGCAAACTTCGTTTTCACCGTAAATTATTTTGCCGTCCTTGTCTATTGTAAGAAGGGAAAGCTGGGTCATTCCGATCATTTCGCCGTCGTTTGCGGAAGTATAAGTAAACGGGTTGAAGTTTCCATCCAAAGCGCCTACCGCAAGGTTGAGCTGGCGGGTTTCGGGGTCAAGCGACTGGCGACCGCAACCGACAGCCGCGCACATTGAAAGCGCAAGACCTGCGCAAAGCGCTCCTTTAACAATTTTTTTCATTTATATTAAGCCTCCTGTTAATTTTCCTGATATTTTGTATCCGTCTGTCCCGCCACGTCCAAAGTAAGATTTCCGAACCTGACCGAAGAGTAATCGCCGTCGCCGGACACCCAAGCGTCTGTCTGGTAAACACCGCCGATATTCTGGATATTGTTGATTGTAGAAGTATTGGGAACGGAAGGTATTGTAAGCGACGAGTTGTTAAACGCAACGTTCTGCAAATCCGCGCCCGCTTCTATTCCGTGGCTGAACAAATAAATATTTACCCTTGCTCCCGACCTGATTGTAACTCTTGACGTAAAGTTTTCAAAAGTTATATCTTTCATTACGGTATCTTTTGATATTTCACCGAAGATTGAGCTTGTGCCGCCGTTAGCAAGATTTTTGCTTTCAAAACTCTGATTGGAAATCGTGTGTCCGTTACCCTGTATAGTGCAGTTTATGCTGCCCGCTTTCAGAGTCAGAGTCTGGTTGTTTGAACAGTCTATATCCTGAGTGACATAATAGCTGTTTCCGAAAGCTAAATTCTGGTACATAATACGAACGTCCGAAGCCGTCCTTACCATTTCCCATAAGCCGCTTACAAATTTACAGTAAACCGAAACAAAAGGGTCTTCATCCGTTTCGTCATACACGTCCGGTTTTTCAATCGCGCCGTCTAAAACCTTGTAACCGCCCTGCCCGTCTTCAACGTAATATTCAAGCAGAGTCGAGTCCGAACTTTCCACAGGCAATTTAGAATAACTGAGATTGATATAATCGTATTTGCCGAAAGAACTTGACGTAAATTCTTCTCCGTTTGAATATACTTTGCCGTCTATTGTAATATCGGGCGAGTCGTAAAGGAAGTATTTAAGTTTATAGTCGCGCGTCCATTTTGCACCGAGATACAAATGGTCGTCCTTGCTGAGCGTCAACGGAAACACCGCTTCCCTGTCGGTAAGTTCGGGTATGCCCGCCTTTTTATTTTCTTCGCTTGCGAATTTAGGGTTGCCTTCACCGTCAAGTTCTACGTAGAACCAGCCTTTGAACAGCCAGTCCGTATTCGTAATTTCGAACTCTGACGTCGCGGGGACGTCGGCTTCGTAGTAAATGTTTTTCACCACTTTGCTGTTACCGAACGTACCGCCGCCCGCGTAGTAAGTTATATACTGGTACTGCGCGTCGCCCAGAATTTCGCGCCACGATTTGCCGCCTATCTGGCAGGCGGCAAACAGTGAGCAAACCGCTATTACAAGAAATATTAAAATCAGACTTACTTTTGTTTTAAGTTTCATTTATTCCTCGTTGGTTCCGCCGTCGGAAGAGTCGTTTCCGTCGTCGGTTACTATTTCAGTCTTTTTTGATTTTTTGAAAATTTTGCCTAAGACGTCGATTTTGTAAGCATATTTCAAAATCAGAATTACCGCCGCGGCAACGACTATCAGACCTAACACGCTACCGCCGACCGCAAGACCTATTACCAGCGCGGAAGAATTTTCATTCTCGGTAGCGCCCGCTTCGGTTACGGTTATGGGAATCATTAATCTCAATCCCGCATACTCGCCCGTGCCTTCCACATAGACGTATCTGTTAAGGGGAGTAAGTTCGGTATCGTAAGTCGATTCAAGTATAATTTTACCCATATCGGCAAGGTCGGTCGAATAGTCTTCGTAATTGATTACAAGCACAAGTCCTTTAAGGCTGAACTTTTCGCCTTCCTTATAGACGGTTTTATGTGTGCTTGATTCGCTTATAGTTAACGAATTGATTTTAACCTGAATACCGAAATGCTTTTTAACGCTCTTTAACGCGTTTTCGACTTCAAACAGCTTCTGCGCGTTTTCTTCGGTAAAGAGCTCTCTCTGGTAATCGCTTGCAAGTATATTATACAACTCGTGAGCGGAAATAACAAGCGCTGAAAACTCTTTTACCATATCGGTGTTCTCTTTGTTAACTTCTAACGAATTCCAACGATTAATTTCATCAACCGTAGGGAAATTTTCAACTATATTTTTCAGAGAACGGGTATTGTCGTCCATTAGCTCGCCGAGATCGGTTTTAGTACCGAAATAGCTTGAATAAACGTAGTTGTCATAACCCGAGCCGTTGGAAGGATAGCTTATTTTCAACTGCGATTCCAGCGGCACAGCCAGCATAGAATTTACATAGAAGATAACCTGCACTTCGAAGTTGCGGGCAAATATCGCGTAATGCGAATAGGGCGACAAATCAGTGCCGGAAAATTCGCCGAGATAGCGGAACTCCGATAAAAGCACGGGAGCGTTGATAGACTCAAACTGATATTCCGTAATTCCGCTTTCATAGAACGCCGCGTCCCCAACGGTTTTTACACTGTAAGGAAGAATAACTTTTTTAACCGCGCCTTCCGTAAGGTTTGCCATAGCGTACGCCTTGACGGTTGCCGTGCCTTCCATAATCGAATAGGTCCTTGTTCCGTCAGAATCCGCAGCCGCAAATTTAGCCGAAGGGTAAGCGGTCAGCTCGAAGCTGTCACCCTTGCCCGATACGGTGTCAAGCACGCGGTAAAGTACTCCGTCCACTACTTTGAACGCGCTCTCCCCTTCGGGCATTGTAAAGCCTGTGAGATTGACAGAATTTGCAAAAGCGCCGTAACCGAAAGTTTTAAGCGTCAAAGGAATTTCAACTGTCTTTTCAAGTCCGCCGAAGAATGCAAGGTTTCCGATGCTTTCCGCAACAGGGATTGAAAGGGACGTGAACTTGCCGAGATAGAACGCGCCTTCTCCTATCAGCTTTGCGTTTTCAAGGTTGAGCGCCGTAAGCGCGGTGCATTGATAGAACGCCATATTGCCGATAATTTCAAGTTTGGTAAGGTCAATATCTTTCAAAGCCGTACAGCCGTAGAATGCGCCGTTTGCGACTTCCGTTACATTTTTGATATCAAAGTTGACAAGGGACGTACAGCCCATAAACGCGCCTTCGCCAATGCTCTTTGTCGCGCTGCCTATCGTCACGTTTTCAAGAGCGGTACAACCTACAACTACAACAGTGTCGCCGTTAAGCGAATTTGAACCGAAAGTATATTCACCGACCGTCTTTGCATTCTCTCCGAAGGTTACGGTAGTAAGTTTTGTACAGCCGACAAAGGTGTAAGCGCCAAGGCTTTCAACCGAAGGCATTACTGCGGACGTAAGTTTGGTACAACCGTAGAACAGGCTGCTGCCCATAGTTTTTACGCCGTCGGGCAGGGTTACGGAACCGATTGAAGTACAGCCGTAGAACGCCGCGTCTCCTATCGAAACGAGAGCCGAACCGCTTTCGAAATTTACGGTTGCAAGGCTTGCGCAGTTCATAAACGCGCCTATGCCCAGCTTGGTAATATTTGCGTTGACGGTCACCGTCGTTAACTTTGTACCCGTAAACACGTAATCCGCAATTTCGGTAACGCCTGCGGGAATTGTAACTGAGCTGAGATTCGAGTGTGCAAACGCGCCTTCGCCTATTGAAGTAATTCCGTTAAGGCTTACCGTTCCGTTTGCAAAGTTGCAGCCCGAGAACGCGTACGGTGCTATTTCCGTCGTTCCCGACTTTAACGTAAATCCTGCGGAAACGTTTTTGGGAGCAAGCAACAGAACGTTGCCTTTGTAAAGCGCGCCGTCTACCACCGAATAGTCGCCGGTAGCGGTGAACGCCGACACGTTTGTTCCTTCAAACACCCTGTCGCCCAGACGCGCGAGACCTGCGGGAATTGTGAAGTTCACAAGGCTTGTGCAGTTTGCAAACGCCATATCGCCGATTTCGGTTACCTGCTTTCCGTTGAAATCCACTTTGTTCAGGCTTGCGCAGTTATAGAAAGCGCGCGCGCCTATCGGATAGGTGGATGAAACGGGGTCGGTTCCCGAAGTCATACCGAAGTTTACGGTTTTAAGATTGGTACAGTCGGCAAAAGCGTTTGCTTCTACAATTTTTGAATTTAAAGTGATGCTTTCAAGCGATGTGCAACCGTTGAACATATTGGTGCCTATCGCGGTGAAGTAACCGGTCTTAACTTCTTTCAGGGAAGTACAGCCGCCGAACACGTAAGTTCCCGCAACGTGCAGACCTGTAATGTCTATGCTTTCGAGCGAAGTACAGCCGTAGAACGCCCTTGAGTGCATTGTACCGATGTTTTCCATCTTTACAATTTCGCTGAGATTCGCACAGCCTTCGAA
>CAOMHR010000032.1 GCA_948482865.1 Christensenellaceae bacterium | reverse complement strand
AGAGTATGCTTCAGAAGATAGGTCCCGACACCGGTTACGACGCAATAGAAGACAGCGTGTATATGTCAAAACTTTCCGTGCTGCTGGGCGAGCTGGACAAGGACGGAAATCTGCCCAAGACCATACTGTATTGCCTTAACCCGCGCGACAACTATGCTTTGACCGTGCTTGCGGGCTGCTTCCAGAAGGAAGGCGTAAAGGGCAGGGTGCAGGTCGGAACAGCCTGGTGGTTCCTTGACCAGCAGGACGGTATGCGCAACAACCTTGAAACTCTTATGCAGGTGGGGCTTGTGGCGCAGTCGGTCGGAATGCTTACGGACAGCCGTTCTTTCCTGGCATATCCGCGCCACGAATATTACAGGCGTCTGCTCTGCCAGATGCTCGGAAGACTTGTCGAAAGCGGACAGTACCCTGCGTCTGAAATGGAGACTCTGGGCAAAATAGTTGAAGACGTCTGCTACAACAACGCCGCAGAATACTTCGGTTTTTAAACGGCGGGTCTTTAAAGCGACTTAAGACAGAATAATTTATATAACCGCCCGCGGCGTTGCCGCGGGCGGTTTAAATATGTGAAAACCCGGCTTGACTTTATGCGCGCAAACGGGCGGAGCGTAATTTAATTGACAATAAGGCGGGTTGTTGTTATTATTAAACTGCAAATAAAAAGTTTGAGACAGCATAACCTTAGGTATAGCCCATTGGCAGGACTATACCGTTTTTCGCATAAATAACCAAGGCTGTGCTGTAAGTTATACTTTTTTATTTGCAATTAAAAAAGCGAAAACGGGTATGTTCTACGGTGCCGTTTTCGCAAGAAGGCGGCATTTTTTATGAACAGTATCAGAATGTGCTTTACAGGGTACAGCGACATCCGAGAAGAAGATTGCTGCAAGGTTGCGCAAGCGCTTTCCGAAATAATAGGCAGAACGCTTAAATGGCACAGCCTTTCGCAGTTTTATTTTACGGGTCAGGGACAGTTTGACAGCGCGGCGAACTCAACGGTTAAAGCGTTTGAAGTGGTCGCCCGCGACAACCGCCGCCAAAGGGTGTTTTACCGCGCTGACGACGTGCCGGTGGAAAACTATCAGCGGCTTAAAAAGCAATATGATCTGGTAATGCTGCGCCCCATGGAAATCTTGCGCCTTTGCGACGTGCTGGTGTCTTACGGCAGCGCGTTCAACCAAAAATCCGCGCAAATGGTTATAGAAGCGAAAAAATTGTATAAACCTATAATATATATCTGATTTACGGTGCGCCGTTAAATAAGGTTTAACCGCGCGTTAATTGACAAACGGTTGAATTTCTGTTAATATATGTTCAGGAGAAAGATGCTATGGAATGTAAATTTTGCGGAAGAGAGATGGTAGATGACGCGGTTTATTGTTTCTATTGCGGCAAGCGGCTTGACGGAAAAAAGCCCTGCCCCTCCTGTAAAGCGCTTGTTCCCGACGACGCGGTGTTTTGCGGACGTTGCGGCACGCGCATAGAACCCGAAGTTCTGAAAGACGAACCTTTGGCGCAGGAAGCCGCCGAAGAAACGCCGCCCGAAGACGCGGACGAGCAGACTGAGCAGCCCGCTCCGCCCGAAGAAGGGACGGAAAGCGGAGAGCAGTCGGAACAACCCGAAGACGGTTCCGTGCAGGAAGACGCGCAGGACGGAGAGCCGAACGAAGAGACCGGAAATCCGTCGGAAGAAAAAACCGTGCGCACGCCCAAGTGGAAAAAGGCGGTTGAAATTACGCAACTGTGCCTTGCCGGTTTTGCGGCTTTAGTGGGTTTTGTGTTCACTTTCTGCATAGGCTTGACCGTGAACGCGGGAGTAAAAGGCGATTTGTTCATTTACGACTACTTCGGCAAAGTGTACGAAAATCTTGACAGGATAATCGTAATCAACAACATCGGCGACACCCAATCCTTTGCGCTGTATATGCCGTTTGTCTTCGGCACGCTGATTGCTGTAGCCGCGCTTATCTGTAACTTTGTGTTCACGATAATGACGGTTGTCGCGTTGGTAAGGCAGTACGCTTACAAGAGAGAAGGGGTTAGTTTTGTTAAACCCGCTTTAAGGACGTTTATATCCTACGCTATATTTGCGACTATTTTTTACGCGCTGAATGCGGAAAAAGTACATTCGGTCGGCGGAATCGATTCAAGCATTTATTTTAACGGCGCAACGCTTGCCGCGCTGATACTCGGCGGCGTGGCGTTCGGCGGATACTTTGCCTGCCGCGTGGTTCTGCGCCTCAACGATTTTACGGACAAAAAGGAAATTATAAGCAGCTCTGTAGCGCTCGGTACCGGCGCTGTGGGGGTGGTCACCGCGATACTGCTTTCTATGGCGGTTTGCAGATTTTCAACCGCAGAAGAGAGTTATTCGCTCGGGTTTATGCCTATGATTTACAATGCGGGATTTAACCTGTCCGACAGTACAAACTGCGGCGGCGTAATGTGTTTCGGTATTCCTTCGTTCGCTGTGCAGATAGCTTTGCTTGTTCTGACCGTATGCGTGATTGCGGAAGTCGCGGTACGCGTAGGCACAGGGTCTGGGTTCGGCAAAAAACCGCTTGGCATGGCAATTGCTGCGGCGGTGCTGACCGTGCTGTATTTTCTTGGCGCGTTTGCCGCTGCGAATATGCTTAACGCGGAAGTTTCCGCTGACAGCGTTTCGCGCAGTTACGGCGTGCCTATAACGGTAATCGTACTCGGCTTCATTATGCTTGGCGGAGTTATCGCCACAATCGTGCTGGATAAAAAATTCAGACGCGCCGCTTAACTAATTTAATCTGACTTAATATAAGCCGCCCTGCGCTTTCGGCGCGGGGCGGCATAATTTTGCCACGGTACTAATATATTTAAAACTATGGCGCAGGAAAAATTCAAATCGCGTAGCGGGTTTATACTGGCAAGCGTGGGCGCGGCGGTCGGGCTTGGCAACGCGCTGCGTTTCCCGGGGCTGTGCGCAAAGTACGGCGGCGGAACCTTTTTACTTATCTATTTTGTGGCGCTGGTCGTTATGGGCGTGCCCATATTGAACGCCGAAATTGCGCTGGGCAGAAAAATACGCGGCGGCGCGCCCAAGTGTATGGCAAGCCTTAATAAGAGAGCCGAACCTATCGGCTGGGCTTCCTGCTTCAATTCTCTGATAGTCGCAATTATCTATGCCGGACTTCTGGGCTGGATAATTTCAATGGTTATAAAAATAGTTCCCCTGTGCGCGCAGTCGCAAATGATGGGCAAGAAGGAAATTGGCGGTTACTTCTTTGAACAGGTTATGGGCAAAGGAATTTCGCCGCTGGTAGCTGTAAGCATAATCGCCGCCTGGATAATTATGTTTTTCTGCCTGCGCGGCGGGGCGGATACTCTTTCAAAGACGGCGAAGTTCACCGTAATTATCCCCATAATTTTATTGCTGTTTATGGCGGGGCGGGGAATAATGTACTCCAACAGCGGCGAAGCGTTGAAAAAACTGTTCGTCCCCGACTTTACCGCGCTCGGCAATGCCGAGCTGTGGCTCAACGCGCTGGGGCAGGTGTTTTTTTCGCTTTCCATTCTTGTGGGGATTATGCCCGCTTACGGCGGTTACCTGCCCGACGGAACGAACGTTTTTCGTGACAGTCTTATAATCGCCGCCGCCGATTTTTTTGTTTCTGTGCTGTCTTCCGTGGTGCTGTTTACCACGCTGTACGGCTGCGGGTTGCAAAACGATTTGTCGCAGTCGGGAATAGTTACTGCGTTCGTGGTTTATCCCGTGGCAATCACTCTGGCTTTCGGCGGAAACACCGTTCTCAATTCCGCAGTAGGGCTGCTGTTCTATTTTTCGCTTGCGATGATGGCGGCGCAATCGTCCGTTTCGATGCTTGAAGCCGCCGCCAACCCCCTGTCGGAAAAGCTGAAAATTCCCAAAAAGAAACTGGCTGCGATAATTTCGTGCATGGGCGCGGCGGCGTGCCTTGTGTTCGCCACGCCCGTGGCGGCAACCGTGCTGGACGTTTGCGACCACTTTGCAAATTATTTCAATATCTTAATTCTGGGTATTGCCGAATGCATAATTCTGGGCAGGGGCGCAAAGGGCGCGCAGCTTGTGGAAGAAATTAACCGCTTCACCAAAAAAATCAGAATGCCAGCCAAATTTTTTAACCTTTCGATTAAGTTTCTGTGTCCCGCGGTGCTCGTTTTTTTAACGGGCTGGGGAATTTATCACCTTATATTTATCGAAGGCGGCAGATACGCAGGCTATCCTTTCTGGGCGCAGGCTCTGGGCTGGCTTGTCAGTCTGACCGTATTCTCGTCGGGATTTTTGGTTCGCATAAAGCTACCCGGATTTAAAAAAATAAAATCTTTGAAAAAGCCGTCCGCGCCGTAATGCGGTTACGGCTTTTTCAACGTTATTTAAGCAGTGTAATCGGCGTTTGGGCGCTGTCGCCACAATATATTGTGGTTGGGGAACTTTGCAACCACAAGTTTTTAAAAATTTAGAAAAAGGGTTGAAATTGTCGAAAACCTGTGTTATAATCTGTGTACTTAAAAAATAATCGGCAGGAGTACTATTATGATAAAGAAAAGAACAATCTCAACCAGTATAGGGGGGGGGTACGTACTTTATAGCGTAAACAAAAAACAGGCTAAAAAGTTAAGTCTGTTTACTTTAATAATGCTCTTTTTATGCACAGCAATTTTATGCTGTGCTTTTATTGCGCCCAAAAACAAGACGGCACTGGCGCATACCAAATCGCAAGGCGGAAGTTTAGGCATACTTTACGACTACGAAAATAAGCAGTTATCCAAAGATACACTTGATGCCTTAGCGGTTGCTGCAAGTAATGATTATGCAAAAATAGAAGATCTCATTGCTGATGTAGTTGAGAACGGTACGGTAATAAATGCTTCGAAGTTTGGAAATAATACTTTGTTTTTGGGTAAATACGGCGGTACGGGCGATTATTTGGAGTGGATTCCCGCATACATTGCGCAGACGGAAATTTACGGTGTAAAGCAAGTAGTTTTGACTTTGTGGCTTTCTCATACTAAGAATAGTGGGAAGTATGAAGTTTCATATTTTAATGATTCTTTTAATTCCGGCAACAAATGTATTCCCAGCTCGAATCTGTATTCTGCGAGTTATATCCACCAGCTTATAAACAACGGGAATACGTACAGTAATGGTACTTATTTTACGGGATATGGTAATAGCGAGTTCACATTTAACTTAAAATCAAATACATACGAGCCGGAAGAAGATAATAAATTTGTGGAATTTACAGGAGACGGAGAAATTTCAAAATTTATTATTGCTCCAAAATTCGTTGATTGGCAGATGTCGGAAAATAAATATAAGAACGATCCTTCCAACACCGATGAGTTTTATACGTCGCAAAGCGGAGACGGATACAGCTATAATGGATGGACGGAAGATAATATATGGCTACCTTCAGTTACGGAAGTTGATGCTAGCGGCTATTGGAAAACGACAGTATCACAGCGTGCTAACAGCGTAACAACAAGAACGCGCAGCGCCGATCCTGATAGATTTTCGTATGCAATGAGCTATGAAAGCGGAGGTTACGCTGCGAATATAGATGTTATAAATAACGGAAATTCCGCTGTTAGACCCGCTATTCATATTAAGCTATCTACTTTAAGTATATCTGTTCCTAAAGTAGCAGAAACGAATTATAATGGCGAAGACTGGAAGAGTAACGAAAAATTTGCAGATTTAAACGTAAGTTGGTACAACGCGGATTTTGTAAATTTAAATTTTCCAAGTAGTGAAATGATTGATGTAAACAGTTATACTTTAACGGCAAATCTTACGCAGGCGGCGTTTGATAATGGTTTATTTTGGAGCGACCAAACAGTAGACCCTAAAACATTTACTTTTACCGTAAACAAAAAACCGTTGGCGGTAAAGTTCGAAAGTGACGAAAACGGTTATTTGATTGCAAGTTTTGCAGACGAGAAAGAAATTTATTCCCGAGATACGGGTCAAAAATACCCAAAATTGATTACAAAATATTTTAAGGAAGGGGATGAAACTAACGTTTTTGCAAAGCCGACGAGCTACGGCAAATGGTACGCGGTTGCTGAAATTGAAAATGACTGTAATTACACAATTGACGAAGATACTAAACAAAGCGATTTGTTTGAAGTAACAAAAGCGACTGTCTTTTGTCCGACGCTTTCGGGCGGAGATACAACGGTAACCGAAACTTACAACGGAACAAAAAAGACTTTTACGCTGAAAAATATTACTTCTTACGTTAAGTATTCTTTTGACGGTCTTACGGAAGAAAGCTATGATAGCGCAACGGGCGAGCTGGTTGTTTCTGCAACGGACGAGGGGGTTTATGCCGTAATCGTAACGCTTGCAGACGGTGGTGAACATACCGTTTGGGATAGCGGTGATACGGATGCGAAAACCGTGACGATAAACATTGTAAAATCATCCGACCCCGATAACCCGGGCGGCGGCACGACCGACCCGACCGACCCCGATAACCCGGGCGGCGGCACAACAGACCCGACCGACCCCGACAACCCCGGCGGCGGCACGACCGACCCTACCGACCCCGACAATCCTGGCGGCGGCACAACAGACCCCGACAACGATACATTAAATAACAACGGCGTTACGGCAGTCTGGAATAAGGTAAAAAACTTTATGTCCGATACCGTATTGGGTTTGCCCGTATGGGCTTGGTTCCTTATCGGGCTTGCGGTGCTTGTCCTGTTGATAATAATCATAGCGGTGGCATGCAAATGCAGGAAGAGCAAGGAGCAGCGCGCGGAAGAAAAGGCGAGAAGGGAAGAAGAGCGCAGACTCCAGCAGGAGAGAATAGCGGCGGAACGCGAGCTTGCAAAGGCGAAGCAGGAAGCGGAACTTGAAAAGATACGCGCTCAGGCTAATATGGCTAACGCGGGATTGGCGGGTATGGCAATGCAACAACCCGTACAGCAGCAGGCGCACCAGCCCGTGACTGCGTCTGCCCAAATTACGGGCGACGTGGCAAGGGCGCTTGCCAAAATCGAAGCAGAGCTTGAACAGCTTCGCGCTAACCAAAGCGTACAGCAAAGCGGTTATCCGCCTGCGGCGGGCGGGATGGATTATCATTCCGTCTACGCCGAAGAGCGGGCGAGAGCGGCGGAGACCAAACTTTTGGAGGAGCGGGTGCGTATTGAAGAGCGGGCGAGAGCTGCCGAACAGCGTGCAATGCTTGCCGAGGAAAGGTATTGGCGCGGCGGAAACGCGATTCCCGCAGAGATAGTCGTATCATTATTGCAGGCTTTAAGCAACGGCGGAAACGCCGCGCCCGTAAACATAACGGCAGTACCGTCGCCCGCCACTGCGGCGATACCGCAGAGCGTGGAGAGAAATGCGGGCAGTCCGCCCGCGCAGTATCCGTCCGATGCGGTGATAACCACCACGACCACGGTTGACACCACAAAAACAAAGCCCGTAACGCGCTCGTACGAAACGGAAACAAATTTTGATATAGACGGCTTTTATGACAAAATATAATCAGGTTTAAATAAAAGCGGCGCGCCGTGAAGGCGCGCCGCTTTTCGTATAACCAACAATGATTTGCGGAAAAAATTTTTTAAATAGCTATTGAATAATAATTAAGGCTGTGGTATAATGGGCGGGTAAAAAATTTTTTTGGGGGAACAATATGAAAGACTGTAACTGCGGTTATTGCGTGGGCGGCGAACCGCTTGCAAAATTCGGTATCGGAATATGCGATTTAAAGGTGAGCCGTTTAATACTTTTTAAAGAGCAGTCCAAGCGCGGCAGATGTATTGTCGCTTACAAAGACCACGTCAGCGAGATTGTGGATATCACGGACGAACAGAGAAATCTGTTTTTCGAAGACGTGAACCGCGCGGCGAAAGCGATACACAAAGTGTTCGCCCCCGATAAGCTCAATTACGGAGCATACGGCGACACGGGCTGTCACCTGCACGTTCACCTTTGCCCCAAATACAGGGGCGGCGACGAATGGGGCGGCACGTTCACAATGAATCCGGACAAGGTATATCTTACGGACGCCGAATATGCAAAAATGATTGAAGATATTAAAAACGCGCTTTAACCGCGCGGAAAAAATTTGCGTGAGTTATTAAGGAGTAAATATGGCACATAACGTAATAGCCGAAGCCAAAAGATGTTTAAACTGTAAAAAGCCGCTGTGCAGACAGGGCTGTCCCATAAACACGCCCATACCCGACTTTATATCGGCGTTTTTGAACGGCGAAATGAAAAAGGCGGGCAAAATGCTTTTTGAAAACAATCCGCTGTCTGCGGTCTGTTCTATAGTATGCAACCACGGCAACCAGTGTCAGGGTCACTGTATACGCGGTCTTAAAGGCGAGCCTGTGGAAATAAGCACTATCGAAAACTTTATCTCTTCCGCATATCTTGACAGTCTCGAACTTGACAAAGCCGAACCTAACGGAATTAAAGTGGCGGTTGTGGGCGCGGGCCCCGCAGGCATAACCATTTCAATAAAAATGGCGCAACTCGGTTACGACGTGACCGTGTTCGAGTCAAAGGCGGAGATAGGCGGCGTTTTAAGATACGGCATACCCGAATTCCGTCTGCCCAAAACGATAGTGGACAGGTATGAAGTTTTAATGCGCAAACTGGGCGTTAAAATAAAATTCAACGTCACCATAGGCAAGGCGTTCGGCATAGAAGAACTGTTCCGCGACGGGTTTAAGGCAATCTCTATAGGCACGGGCGTGACCTGGCCTATCGCGTTGAATATCAAGGGCGAAACGCTCGGTCACGTACATTACGGCGTACACTTTTTAGAGCGCCCTGACGTTTATAAATTGGGCGACAGCGTTTTGGTCATAGGCGCGGGCAACGTTGCAATGGACGTAGCGCGCACCGCGTTGAGACGGGGCGTAAAGGACGTTAAGATAGTTGTCAGAAGCGACAGATATACCGCAAGCGAAGAAGAAAAGGAATACGCCGAAATTGAAGGGGCGGAATTTATTTTCAACAAAGCTCCCGTTGAAATTACGGACGAAGGCGTAATGTTCGCCGACACAGTATGCGATGAAAATCACAGGGTAATTTCCACTTCGGACAAGCCAGAACTGATGAAAGCCGACACGGTTATGATTTGCGTTTCGCAGCGCCCTTCCAATCTTATACTGACCCAGACCGAAGGGCTGGAAACAAATTCGCGCGGGCTTGCGATAATTTCCGAAGACGGGCAGACGACAAGGGCGGGTCTCTTTGCTTCGGGCGACGTAGTGCGCGGGGCAAAGACGGTTGTGGAAGCCGCCGAAACTTCCAAGCGCGTGGCTTACGCTATGGACGCGTACCTTAAATCACTCCCCAAAGACTGATAAAATACGTTTTTTACTGCCGCCCGCGGCGTTTGCCGCGGGCGGATTTTATTTTGGTTAATTTTACCTTTTGTATTGCTATTTTTTTTCAGGTGTGTTATTATTGTAGCGGAATATTAAAAAGGGGGAGAATTTAATGAACACTAATCTGCTTTTGATTATCGTCGGCGTTGCGGTGCTTCTCGCCACATCTTACGCGGTTTTCAACTATTTCTGCGTTAAGAAAATGGAAGAAGGGACCGAGCGCATGGGCGAAATTGCAGGAGCGATACGCATAGGCGCAAACGCATTTATACGTTACGAGTATAAACTTGTTTCGATAATAGGCGCGGTAATCGCCGTGGTCGTATTTATCGTAATAAGCTGGCAGGCGGCGATAGCATTTGTCATAGGCGCGGTTTTAAGTGCGGCGGCAGGCTGGGTCGGTATGAAAATTGCCACCTATGCAAACGTCCGCGTAACCAACAAGGCGCGCGAATCGGGCGATTTGGGCAAGACGCTTAAAGTTGCTTTCAAAGGCGGCTCGGTAATGGGGCTGTGCGTTGCGGGCTTTGCGCTTTTAGGCGTTATCATAGTTTATTGCGTGTTCGGCTTGGCTGCCGGTCAGATAAATGACATTGCTACCGACGCCATAGGCAAAAACTTTATCACGGGACTTGAATCGTCCTTCACAATGACCCTTTCGGGCTATGCGCTGGGTTGCTCTATAATAGCAATGTTTAACCGCGTGGGCGGCGGCATTTACACAAAAGCCGCGGATATGGGCGCGGATCTTGTCGGCAAGACAGAAGCGCACATTCCCGAAGACGACCCCAGAAACCCCGCTACCATAGCGGACAACGTGGGCGACAACGTGGGCGACGTTGCGGGACTGGGCAGCGACCTTCTGGAAAGCTACGTGGGCGCTATACTTTCGGCGGTGATGCTGGCGTGCGAGCTGTTTATGCATAACGTTTATGCGGATACCGCTCTGTTGAACAGAATGCTTTTGTTCCCCGTAATTTTTGCGGGCTGCGGACTTGTTTCCTGCGTGATAGGCATTTCGTACATAATGATAAAGCCAAGACTTTCCAAAAACGTGCATATGGAACTGAACATTGCAACCTGGATTTCCGCGGCGGTGACTATCGGCGCGGGCGTGGTTCTCAGTTACTTTATGTTCAGGGACGTAGACAAAGATATCCTTCCCGCAGTGGGCTTTAAGGTGGGCGCGTTCAGCCCCTGGCTTGCGGCGGTGTGCGGCATTGCGGCGGGCATACTTATAGGAATTATTTCGGAGTATTACACCAGTTACGACTATAAGCCCACTAAAAAAATATCGCAGGCTTCAAAGGAAGGTCCTGCACTTACCGTTACGCAGGGACTTGCAAACGGTATGATAAGCTGTATGCTCCCCGTAGTGGTGCTTGCGGTTGCGATATTCGGCTCTTACGCTATTGCGGGTATGTACGGAATTGCGTGCGCGGCGTTCGGTATGCTGTCGTTCGTTGCGGCTACCGTTTCGGTGGATACGTACGGTCCCATTTCAGACAACGCGGGCGGCATAGCCGAAATGAGCGGTCTGGAACACGGCGTAAGGGAAATTACCGACAAACTTGACAGCGTGGGCAACACCACGGCGGCGATAGGCAAGGGATTTGCAATCGGCTCGGCTGCTTTTGCGGCGCTGTCGCTTATGACTTCGTATCTGTACGCTTTTTCTGGCGAAAATCTTTTACTGGATTTAATCGACCCGTTGACCCTTTGCGGCGCGCTTTGCGGCGCTGCGCTGCCCTTCCTGTTCTCGGGTATGCTTATAGAAGCGGTCGCAAAAGCGGCAAGAAAAATGGTTGAAGAAGTGCGCCGCCAGTTCCGCGAGATAAAGGGACTGCTTGAAGGCGAAACTTTGCCCGACTACAAGACTTGTATAGAAATTTCTTCGCAGGGAGCGCTTAAAGAGATGAGATTGCCCTGCATAATGTGTATACTCGTTCCGCTTGTTTCGGGATTTATATTCGGACCGATGTTTGTCGCGGGTCTTCTGATAGGCGCGACAATCACGGCGATAATGCTTGCACTGTTTTGCGGCAATGCGGGCGGCGCGTGGGATAACGCGAAAAAGTATATTGAAGCAGGCGGAGTTGAAGGCGAAAGTAAGGGTTCTGCCGCGCATGACGCATCGGTAGTCGGCGACACTGTGGGCGACCCTTTAAAAGATACGGTAGGGCCTTCGCTGGATATTCTTATCAAAATTATGTCAACGGTTTCATTGGTAGCGGTAGTCGTTTTCAGCCAATACAACCTGTTTGACGTGCTACACATCAATTTTTAAATAATTTTAATCGCCCTTTTGACGTTTTATTGCGTGGGAAGACGAAAGAGAGAGGCAAATGAAAAAAAACTTAATAATTATTCTGGTCACAATTTTTGTCGCTGCGCTTTGTGCATTATGCGTGACCGCATGCCGTGGTGAAAAAGGCAATAACGGAGCTGACGGCGCCGACGGCGTAAACATTACGGGGGCGTTCGTCGAAGACGGCGACCTGTATCTGGTATTGTCCAACGGCGAATACGTCAATTGCGGAACGGTAGTCGGTTCGGACGGCGAAGACGGTGAAGACGGTATCGACGGCATAGGCATAGTTGACATCACCTATAACAAGGACGGCGAGTTACTTATAAAATTCGCAAACGGTGAAGTGCGTAATATCGGCATATCGCCCAAAGTCTGCGCCCATAAATACCCCGAAGAGTGGGTTGTTGAAACTGTGGCAAGCTGCGTTTCGCAGGGGTACAGGTATAAAACCTGTTCCGAATGCGGTTTCATCAAATCTGAAATAACGCCCGCTACGGGACACGACTGGGACGAAGAAAATGCCCAGACGGTAATCAAGCGCGAAACTTGCACGGATTGCGGCTGGCAGACTGTCATATGTAAAACCTGTCAGGATTCGAAAATGGTAGAGCTTAAACCTACCACCCATTTTTACCAGAGCGTTCACATTGCTTCGGAAGGCAGGTACGTAAAAGAGTGCCGCAACTGCCAGATGCGCAAACCTTCCGAAGGACTTGAATACAAATTGGTAAACGACAGTTACCAGCTCACGGGGCTGGGCACCTGTACGGATACGGATATCGTCATATC